>JAGDYV010000056.1:0-61042 GCA_049116495.1 Hyphomicrobiaceae bacterium
TTGTCGCCGCCGCCCATGCGCCTTGATCGGCCACCGGCCAGCAGCACGCCGGCAATATCATTCTGCGCAGTCTTCACCCAGGTTTCCTCATCAGCACGATGTCTTTCGCCGGGCTCTCGAACTGCCAGCCCAGCTGCCTGCTGACAAACGCCAGCGTCTCGTGCTTATAGAATACAACGTGCGTTGGGTCTTGTCGGTAATGCCACTTGGCAAATTTGTCATCGTCGGTCTGGAAGCAAGTCATCAGACCGAGCCAGCCGCCGGGCTGCAGCAGCCGGTCGAATTGCTCGAATTCATCGGCCGGATCGAAAAAATGCTCGGCCACTTCGGAGCACGTCACGAAGTCATAAGTGTCCGCCAACACGGATCGATCAGCGCAGAAAAACGGATCATAAAGCGCTACCTCGTGGCCCGCCTCGCGCAGCATGTGTGCCAGTGCCGGCCCAGGCCCGCAGCCGTAGTCGAGCCCGCGTGACTTCGGCGCAAGGCGTGCCCGTAGCGGCTCGGCCAGCCTCGACAGAAAGGCTCGGTATCCCGGGTCATCAACATCGTTCTCGTGGCTCTGGTAGTGCCGATACTCAGCCTCCGGCGCCAACCGCGCCGCCGGATCGAGAAACGTCAGCAGGCAATCGCCGCAGCGCCAGTAACGCTTTGCGCCGTCGGTCAGGAACACCGTGCTCGCCCGGCCCTGACACAACGGACAGGTCGGCTGCGGCCCACCGGCGCCGTCAGCCATCGGCCATGCTGCCTTTTCGCATGTGGCGCTTGTCTTCTTCGGCAACGGCCTTGGCGTCTGCGTCATAGACCAGCCGCCCGGTGCCGGCGAGCGCGATGAACCGCTTGCCCTTGGCGCGGCCGATCAGCGTCAGGTTGGCCTTGTTCGCGAGATCGACGCCCCACGCCGTGAAGCCTGACCGGGAAATCAGCACCGGAATGCCCATGTTGACAGTCTTGATCACCATCTCGGAGGTCAGCCGGCCGGTCGTATAGAAAATCTTGTCGCTTGGATCAACCTTGTTGAGGAACATGTAGCCCGCAATCTTGTCGACCGCGTTGTGGCGCCCGACATCCTCCATGTAGACGAGCGGCTTGTCGCCGGCACACAGCACGCATCCATGAATGGCACCCGCCTTGAGATACAAACTCGGCGCCTGGTTGATCTTGCGCGACAGTCCATAAATCCACGACGTACGCACCTGCGCATCGGTCGATAGCGCGACCTTGTCGAAATTCTCCATCAGGTCGCCAAACACCGTCCCCTGCGCACAGCCCGACGTCTGGATCTTCTTTTTGAGTTTCTCTTCGTAGTCCGTCTCGCGTGCCGTACGCACGACGATCGTCTCGATGTCTTCCTCGTAGTCGATGCCGGTAATCTCATCGTCTGGCTGCAGCATATGCTGGTTGAGCAGATACCCGACCGCGAGCAGATCGGCATGATCGCCGATCGTCATCATCGTGACGATCTCGCGGCTATTGAGAAACAGGGTCAGCGGCCGTTCATTGACGACCGTCGTCTCGATCGCATTGCCATCCTGGTCGAACCCCGAAACGTTCTCGGAAAGGCGCGGATCGTCCGGGTCAGGTAGAATTTCAAACTCGCGCATCGGTTCGGTTTCCGGGTTGTATCGGTCTCAGCAATTGCGTTTTGTCATTGTAGCACACGAGGCGCGCGCCATCCGTCTTCATCGGGGCGTGTGCGCCAGAAACCGCAGCAGATCATCCGCCACCGCTTCGGCATCCTCCGCCACGCCGTAGAGAATGCCGGATTTCCGCTTCGTCATGTAGTTGAGGCCGCAAAAATAGAGGCCATCAACCGCCGTCGCACCGCCCCGCGTCACCGGATAGCCGAAGTCGTCCGTCACCGGAAAATCGATCCACGAGAAGTCGAACGCAAACCCCGTCGCCCACACCACGCAGGCGATGCCGGAATCAACAATGGACAACGCCGCTACATGCTCGACCGGCGGATCATTCTTTTGCGCGCCGCCGGCCAGTTCCGCTGGCGTCGGCAAGGGCGCATCGATGTTATTGCCGGCAATGTAATCATCAACCGTTGCGTAAAACCGCTGCGCAAACGCGTCGGCGAACGCCACCTCATCGGCAAGCGTCTCGTCAAACCGCAAGTCGCCCGCCACGACGCTCTTCAGCCGTCCAAGCAACGTCACACCGCGCCGGTTGAAATCATGCAGGCTGATCGTCGTGCCGCCATCGCGCCCGGACACATGCGGGTCACTGGCAAAGCGTTGCGCCGGGCTTTCGAGCATATCCGGCGTGCGATCAAGGAACCGCAGGTCCCGCTGCCAGTCGATGCAGTCGCGCCCGCGGTAGCGTCGCGGCAGCCGCCCCGTGCGCCCAACGCAGAGAAAGACCTTGCGCCCCGCGCGCAGCAGATCCTCGACGATCTGACAGCCCGTCTGCCCCGACCCGACAACCAGAACGGCCCCCTCAGGCAACTGCGCCGGGTTCCGATAGGCCTGCGCGTGCATTTGCGTGACCTGCCCCGGCAGCCGTTCCGCGACGGCTGGCACCTTTGGCGCCTGATGCGTCGCCGTGGCAACCACCACCGCCTCAGCCGTGACCTCGCCATTGCCTGTCGCCAGCGTAAATCCATTGTCACGCGCAGCAATTCGGTCAACCCGGACGCCCGTCCTCACCGGCGCACCAAATCCCTCGGCCCAGCGCCGCATGTAGGCGATGAAATCATCGCGCGACATGAACCCGTCGGGATCGTCGCCGCTATACGATTGCCCTGCCAGATTGATCGACCAATTCGGCGTCACCAGGCAGAACGAATCCCAACGCGCTGCCCAGGCCCCGGCAACCGGCCCTTTGTCCAAGACGACATGTGGCAGGCCTGCCTTGGTCAGGAAATAGCTGACCGACAGCCCCGCCTGGCCGGCTCCAATAATGACCGCCCGGTGATCCGTCGGCATCAGACCGCGGCAACGGGACTGGTCGAAAAGCGATCGACGTCACCGCGCGAAAACTTCACAACATCGACCGGCGGCGGATAGCTCCCGGCATGGCTGATCATGTGATGGACCTGGCCACGGTGATGGATCTGATGCTGATAGAGGTTCGTCAGGCAGTCCCTGTACGGCAGCGAGAAGTGCTCGATCGGCACCAGACCGACCGCCTGAAAGCTCAGTTCGCCATCAAGCACGGCCGGATCCATTGCCGCACAGAATTCGACATACCACGCGTCGTTCGAGCGCTGCGCCTCCTCCAGTTCATCGAAGTCCTCGTACAGCACCTCATCGAGGCGCGTATACGTCGTCGGCTTTTTTTCAAGGCGCTCGCGATAGATCAGATCCGCCAGCAACAGATGGTTCATCGTGTTGTGGATCGAGCCGAAGAACGCGCGCCGGTCCTGTTTGCGTTCGGCATCGGAGAGCTCGCGCAACACGTTATAAATCCGATTGTTGGCCCATTCGTTGTAACGCGCCGCGGTGGGAAGATCTAACAGCATATGCCTCATCCATCTCTTGTGTCATCGGCCATCGCGCTGAAACGTTGCCGACCGCTTTCAGCCTGCGAATGACAGCCATTCCGAGGCCTGCCGTCAAGTCCCGCGCTTCGCCTTCTGGTCAATCCGTGTTTGAAAATTCGCGACAGTTACGACGACGCGTTCATGCCGGCCTTCGCCAATCAGGTCGGTTTCATCGCGTGCGCTGATCGCCAACTCAATCTTGCGCCCGTCAACCGCCACGACTTTGGCCGTCGCAATCACTTTCATGCCGATCGGAGTTGCAGCAACGTGCGTCACGTCGATCCGTGTGCCAAGCGATTGTTTGCCTTGCGGCAGCAGATGCTCGACCGCCGCCAACGCGGCTTCCTCCATGAGATTGATCATGACCGGCGTTGCCAGGACGGCGATGCGCCCTGTCCCGACGCGCGGCGCCGTATCATTGGTCCCGACCACCATCTCGGCCGTCCCGACGACCCCCGGTTTGATGTCTTGCACGCTTGCTCCATTGTTCTGCCGGCACCCTAGTCGTCATCAGCCGCCAAATGTAAACCGCGCGCCGACCGTGCTGGTCACAAGTTTGTCCGGCATCCGCCGCCGCATCGCGTCAATGAAATTGGTGCCCGAACAGTGCATCGGCACCACGACGTCCGGGCCAAGTTCGGCAAGTTCATCGATCGTATGCGCGATGTAGTCAAGCGGCGCCGGTCCAAGATGAAAGCCACCGACGACGGCATGCAGCTTGGCCACGCCGGATACCGCCATCGCCGCTTTCACGGTATTGATCAGCCCGACATGGCCGCATGACGTGATGACGACCAATCCCTTGCCCTGGATGATGTAGCACGTCGCATGCTCATCGGGATGCGTATCCTTGACCAGCTTGCCGGCCAGCTCCGCGTCGGAGAAATGATTGTAGGCGGCTTCGTCTTCGAGAACCATCGACCCACCCGAGACCGTCTCAAATGACTCGCGCGGTATGAAACCGGTCGTGAACGCCTGACCGAAATCATGTGGCGCGGAACAGCATGATGTCGCCACCTGATGTGCCCTCAGCATCACACGGTCGACCACACCTCAGGACATCGGCGCCTCAGGCTTGCCGACCCATTTCTCGCGAAACGCCTCTTCGCCGCCAACATACAGCGCAAGCTCGGACGGCATCTGCTGGCGATGCGTCCTGACGAAACCGGACAGGCCGCCGTAATGGTCGCGGTGGGCATGACTTAGAATGAGGCCGTCGATCTTAGCCGGATCGATATCAAGGAGATGGAAATTTCGATTGATGATCTCGGGCGTATAGCCAAAGTCGAGCATGTGCTGCGCCGTCGCACCGCCCTTCTCGGAGGCGAGATGAAGCGACAGCCCCCATTCGCAGGCCAGCGTCGACATCTGCCGGCCGGCCACGCGCCCGAAGTACTCGACGGCCACGTCATCATGCGCCTGCTTGGGCGCGAACAGGTCATACGCCGAGTCGACCACGACCCGGATGCGCAGGCGATCAATCGTCGGAGCGGCAAACGGGGATTGGGGGGCGAGAGATTGTGTCATTTGTCGCGGGCAACTTTCTTGTTTCGCCCGCGATCATAGGCCGTCGAGGTCATTCAGAAAAGGCGTTGGCAGGAAGGACGCCGCGCTCGAAAATGCCCGACGTTGGGAAAATAGACGCTCAGCAAGCGTTTCCCGGATCGGCCATGGTCTGGCATCACGCCTCACTGTCCGCCGGGTCGCGTGCAGCCAAGCCATCCGCAAAACGCGCCCGAACCGTCATCAAGACACGCACGCTCCATCCCGGGCAACCAATTCCAATCTGATCGATCCGGGATCGCTTTGACAAAAACATTGCATTCTCACCGGCATCCGCGAGTATTGATCGCAAAGACAGACAAGAACCGATTGACCTTGGAGGATACGAAGCCATGACCCGTGAAGCATTTATCTGCGAGGGCAAACGCACACCGATCGGCCGTTATGGTGGGTCACTATCAGCCGTCCGGCCTGATGATCTGGCCGCACACGCGATCAAGACCGTCATGGCTGAGGCGCCTGGCCTGAAGCCGGCAGACATTGACGATTCAATTTTCGGCTGTGCCAACCAGGCCGGCGAAGATAATCGCAACGTCGCGCGGATGGCGACATTGCTGGCCGGACTGCCGACCGATGTGCCCGGTGGCACGATCAACCGGCTGTGCGGCTCAGGGCTCGATGCAATCGGGATATCGGCGCGCTCGATCAAGGCCGGTGAAACCGACGTGATGCTTGCTGGCGGCGTTGAGAGCATGTCGCGGGCGCCGTTCGTGATGCCGAAAGCGACGACAGCGTTCGCGCGCGACAATACCGTCTATGACACGACGATTGGCTGGCGCTTCGTCAACAAGATGATGCAGAAACAGTACGGCATCGACTCGATGCCAGACACAGCCGAGAACGTCGCCGAGGAATTCCAGATCAGCCGCGCGGACCAGGATGCATTTGCCCTGCGCAGCCAGGAACGGGCGGCAGCGGCGCAAGCCAATGGGCGCCTTGCCAAGGAAATCGTCGCCGTGACGATCCCGCAGCGCAAGGGCGATCCGGTCGTTGTCGACCGCGACGAACACCCGCGCCAGACGACGCTTGAGAAACTTGCATCACTGCCGGCGCCGTTCCGCGACGGCGGTTCGGTGACGGCCGGCAATGCTTCCGGCGTCAACGACGGCGCCGCGGCGGTGATCATCGCCTCGGCGGAAGCGGTGGAAAAATACGGCCTGAAACCGAAAGCGCGCATTCTCGGCACGGCAACCGCCGGCGTGCCGCCCCGCATCATGGGCATTGGACCGGCACCGGCGTCACAGAAACTGCTCGAACGACTGGGACTAAAAATCACCGACATCGATGTTATTGAGCTCAATGAAGCGTTCGCGGCCCAGGCGCTGGCAACAACGCGGCAGCTCGGCGTCGCCGATGATGCCGAACACGTCAATCCGAACGGCGGCGCCATCGCACTTGGCCATCCCTTGGGCATGTCTGGCACCCGACTCGCTCTGACAGCTGCGATCGAGCTCAACGAACGTGGCGCCAAGCGCGCGTTGTGCACGATGTGCATCGGCGTTGGCCAGGGCATCGCGATGGTGCTTGAAGCGGTCTAGCAGTTCACCGCCCTGCGGCGGGTCAGCTGCGCCAAGCGAGGACAACAGACGGTTTCCGGCTGTCTGGTCCAGCGTGCGCGCCGCCCCGCTCGCAAACCACCAGATAGCGGATGACACGCGCATAACGTCCAAGGCGGCCGTTATCGACGTTGCGGCCAACGCCCTGTTGCGTCACCTTGTCGTATCGAAGCGATTGACTTCGAACAAGGGAAAGGGAGGCTTGGTATGTCGGAAAGACATCCGCATGGCCATCTCGTTGCAAAGTCCGGAATGTTTACCGGGCTGCATGCCGGTATGGGCATTGCAGCGAAAGGCATGATCGCCGCGTTCGTCATATTCACAGTGCTCAACGTTGAATATGCCGGCAGCATCTACAGCTCGATCCGCAGCTGGATCGAGAGCGGCTTAAGTTGGTACTACATCACGACCGTTACGGGGCTGCTGTTTTTCTGCATCTACCTAATGTGCTCCAAGCACGGCAACCTGAAACTCGGCGATGACGACAGCCAACCCGAGTTCAGCAATTTCTCCTGGTTTGCCATGCTGTTCTCGGCAGGCGTCGGAATCGGCATCTTATTCTTCGGCGTCGCCGAGCCGATCTTCTATTTCGACAACTCCGGCGCTTTCAAATACCCCAACAACCCGCACGCCGACATGCGCGGTCACACGGAGATGAACGTCCAGCGCGCCGTCGACGCCATGCGCGTTACCTACTTCCACTGGGGTTTTCACGGCTGGGCCGTCTATGTGATTGTCGGCCTCTGTTTGGCTTACTTCGGCTTTCGCAAAAAGCTTCCCCTGACCATGCGCTCGGCGCTCTATCCGTTGATTGGTGAGCGGATCTACGGCCCGATCGGACATGCCGTCGACCTGCTCGCCGTGTTCGGCACGGTTTTTGGCGTTGCGACGTCACTCGGGCTCGGCGTCAGCCAGATGGCGACCGGCTTGAATGTGCTCTTTGGAATCGACCCGGGCGTCATAACGCAGTTAATTTTGATCGCTGTCATCTCGGTCATTGCGACCTTCTCCGCCGTATCGGGCGTCGGCAACGGTATCCGCATCATCTCCGAGTGGAACATCTGGCTGTCGATTGTCCTGCTTTCCGCCTTCGTTTTCATCGGGCCGTTTCAATGGTTGATGAGCTTCTTCATCACCAGTTTGGGCGACTATCTTTGGAACGTCGTGCCGATGGGTTTCTGGACAGCGACAGAAAAGGGTGAAGCCGCCTGGCAGGGTGGTTGGACGATCTTCTACTGGGGCTGGTGGATTTCCTGGGCGCCATTCGTTGGCATGTTTATCGCCCGCATTTCACGTGGCCGTACGATCCGCGAGTTCATGGTTGGCGTCATGTTCGTGCCAACCACGATCGCCTTCTTCTGGCTGTGCATGTTTGGCGGCAATGCGATCTATCAGGAGCTGCACGCAGCCGGCGGCCCCGGTGCGGTTGATGGCGCAGGCATCATTGAAACCGTCCGCGCCTGGAAACTGCCAAACGCGCTCTATGGCACCATCGCCAATCTCGGCGAAACATCCTGGATGGGCGATATGAGCTGGATTAAATGGCCATTGTCAGCCCTGGCAACGCTGTTGCTGGCATCGTGGTTCATCACGTCATCCGACTCAGGCACGCTGGTGATTACGACGATGCTGTCGATGGGCGATGATGATCCTCCCAAAATCTTCCGGATCATCTGGGGCATGGGTGAAGGTCTGGTCGCCGGCGTGCTGTTGCTCGCAGGCGGCTTGAAAGCCCTGCAAACCGCATCGATCGCGGCCGCCTTCCCGATATCGTTTGTGCTACTCGCGATGGCATTGGGTCTCTACCGATCTCTCAACGAGGATTCATCGGCCTCTCCGATTGCCGCCGATACGGGTGCCGTCGCGCCCGACGGCACGCGGATGGCGCAAGACCTACGGGCCTGACGCGAACATCAACCCGAGCCCCCGCGATGGGGCTCGGGTTTCCCTACGATCCGGGATCGTGCGCCAACGATCAGACGGCCAGTTTGTGCAACCACGGCTCACTTCTTCGAAGCCAGCATCCAATAGACAAGCCCCGCCGCCATCGCGATCGCGACGGCGCCATGCTGCACCTCTGCCGAAATGACGGTGAGCAGAAAACCGGTGGCGAGCGGGCCGAATGCCGCGCCAAGGTCGCGCCAAGCCTGCATCCGGGCCAGCGGTCCGACAGCGTCTTCGTCTTGCGCAAGCGATTGCGCAATCACCGCAGGCCCCAGCGAGGCAAGCGCCCCTCTGAACAAGAGCATCACGAGCGCGCCGAAGACCGTCAGGCCCAGTGCAACACAAACGAAACCGACCATGGTCAGTACAGCTGCGGCCACGAACACCTTGCGCGCGCCCATGCGATCGGCGATCCAGCCAAAAAGTGGCGCTGCCACCGCTTCGCCGAGATGGCGCATTGCCAACAGCGCGCTGCCCCCCATGACGGCTTGCGCCAATGACGCTTCGCGCGCGAATATCAAGGTAATCGAGACCGCAAATACGCCGTCGACGCCGTAGCCTTGCAGAAAGAAAAGTACATCAATCGGCTTAGGGTTTGCGAGCGATGCAGGCCGTTTGGGCTTGGCTTCCGAAATGATGCTCTTTGGCAAAGAGAACGCGATCAAGACCGCGAGTGCGGTCGGTGCGGCGAGCACGATAAACGCCATCTTTGGCCCGACCTGCGTCACCAGCCACGCTCCGCCGAACAGCGCCAGGATCGGTCCCAGTCGCTGAATGGCCTGGCTCACACCAACCCGCGTACCGGCCTGCGTGCGATACTCGACGGCATATGAGAGCGTTGCCAGAACGAGACTGGCGTAGGTCAGGCCCCACAGGATTCGCGCGGCCAGCATGACGGCCGGCCCTTGTGCGAAACCATAAAGCGCAGTCGATAGGGTCGCCGTGACCGCGGCACCGATGCACATGCGCCGAACGCCAACCGCGTGTGTCAGTCTTGCGATCGTTCCGTAGGCGAAGACACGTACAAAACGGTTCGCCGACAGCATCACGCCGACCCACGGCAGCGTCAGCCCAAAATCCTCCGCGTAAGCCGGCAGCACGGCATAAAGCAGGGCGTCGCCCAGCAACGCCAACGACATGATCGAAGATGAGCCGATGATGGCGCGCCAACCGCTACCGGCCGGGGAGGGTGCACGCGTCATGGACATCGCAACACATTCATTCTGACTTCAGGCTTTCTGACTTCAGGTTGCGTTCAAGACAGTGACTGGACACGATGCTTCAGCCCTGCCCCTCGTTCAGGGCCGTGCACTATGAGAACCCGTCGGCATGCTTGTGCCCGTTTCATGCCGCGTGAGCAAGGGCTGGCTGCGCGCCAACCCGATGCCGTCCAACCACCGGCCGGACACCGTTTGGCCGTATCCCACGCCCCTCGCGAACACGCCGCCCCCCTCAACTCCTGGCGCGTCCCCGGACAGCTGCGCAGCGGCTGACCCAGGGCCATTCGCAGCCGCGGCAGCACCGCCTGCGCGCACAAGTGTCCGGGGAAATCCGGCCATGCTTGGCGCACGTGCCCGGTTCCGTTCCGGTCGCGCCGGGTTTAGCCGATTGAGCCTCGAAATCGCACGGGAGGCCGCGCCAAGCTTTGGCGTCGTCCCGACGCAGGTCCACGACTGACCGAGAAAATTCGACGCTGCGTTCTGCCGTGCGGCCGCATTCCCCGGGGCGTCATTCCGGCGAAGGCCGGAACCTGTACGCATCGCCACGAACGCTCGGCCCGATGCAGCGCACATGGGTCCGGACCTGCGGCGGGATGACGACAGTGATTGGAGCTACCGCCCTTGAAATGTCGCGTTCCGATCGGCGGAATTCGGAGCACCTCCCGTGAAATCGGAGGTTGTCGCAGGAGATGGCCAAATTCTTCCGGACACTCGTGCGCCTGCGCGAAGATGACGACAACGTTGGGCGCGGGCCAAGAAGCCCAAAATTCACAATCTCTTCATCCGCCAACGAAGTGGTGTTCAGCGAGTGAATGGTAGCGTTTGTCGGGAGAAACTTTGAGGGAGTGTGTCGCGGATCTGAATTGACAGCGATGTCGCTTTGCAGAGGAGCCGGGCATTGGGTATCGGCTTGGGAGAGGTAGAGCAACGTCCGCTTCGACCGGCAACGGACATGGCTTGTGCAGCGCGGAAGCTCACTTTTGACCCGTATCGGAACTGAGCAAGTGCACAAGACTTGACACAGAATTCTCTGTCCGGCGTCAGCGCCAGTGCGACAATTTCGAAGTTTTTGAAAAGCTGCGTGTTCTTGGCTTATCGTAGCCATTGAGGATTGGTTGATAGGGCAGAAAAACGAGCGTCATCACGACGCCGCAGATCGGACGAGCAAAGTTATTCTTCCTTAGACGTCTGAAACTGGCTTTCCAACAGCTGCTGCCAATTCTAGACGTGCCTCGTTTACTGTCTCGAGATGATGCCCTTCTTTTATAGTTACTTGCTTGCCCGTCGGCGTCGAAAGTACCAACTTGAAATACGGGTCACCATCACTGTCCTTGTCGTGAACTACACTCAGTGTTTCAGGACGAATTTGATCACATTCCTCTTCACACGATCCCAAAAGCCAAGTTTCCTTGACGATTAACCTGTGCCCATCCAAGCTCACTCGGCAGCGTGCCTTTGCGAAGAGAAAATAACACGCAAGCAGTCCTGCAACAGTGAAACAACCAAGCAATGCAAAGGAGACGTGCCACGACATGCCGGGAAAGGGTCCGTCTCGTACCAACAACCATGTCATCGCAACTGGTCCCATTGCCATCCAGGCAAGCGCAAACACCCACCCAAAAACAGCTATGTCATTCGATACGATTGCCGAGGTTGATTTGGTCATGTGTCCCGTAGCAGGGTTGCCGCTGTTTGTGGAGCTGTGCGAGATTCCAGCATGACGTTAAGACGCAAAATCTTTTAATATTCCGTGACCATTTTTGAGAATTGCAAAAGGTTCGGTCATCGAATGGGGATTGAAAAATCCAGGTCCGTTAGGTTATTTGGAACAAAGTACGCAATAATCCGGAAGCAAAGCCATTGCGAAATCAAACAATAGCTTCTGCAAGCATTTGCTCTATGCTCGTGTCGTGCACACCTGCGTCTTTGACGAACGATTCGGTACGAGCTGAGTTCGTCAAGGCATGTCAGACGATGAAGGCCTACCGGTCGATGAAGCCGCCCAAACGGACTGCGGTTTGTGAGTGCACATATGACAAAACCATGTCCGGGTTGTCCGAAGGAGAAAGACAGGCGGCGCGCTTTTATCTTTTCACCCAAGCTGGTGTGGATGTGAAATCAAGAGGCTTTGTGACGGAGTCAAATATGAACGATGCTCCAAAGGCTTCACTGGCAATTGGCGAAGCTGTTCGACGGTGCTCTTAAGCTTCTCCGCAAACACTCATCAGCGATGATTTCCGCTACACGTGAAATGTCTGTTCCTGGCCCGACCCGGCCAGTCGGAGTTCGGCAGCTTACTGGGGAGCTTCAGCCAGTGTCACACTTTGTTCCGTGACTGGCCGGTTCTGAGGGTTGAGTTGTCGTGATCAGAGCACGACGACCGGCGAATTATGACCCACTGCGGAAATGCTGAATCATCCAGATCGGGATGCCGACAGGGTCGAGACTGTGACGTAGCTGAAATATTCTGGGCATACACAATCATTTTACGACGACTTGCTAGACTTAAACTCATCAGGGAGTCGGAGCATCCAGCGTCATGTATATCCTTTTAGGTTTAGTCTTGTTCGCAATGTTTTTTGCTAGGAAGATGTGGATTAGAGCTGCTCATTGGCGGGAACTCGCGAAAATTTATGCCGCAGACGCAGAACCACCGCGCGACGAACGCCATATGAGAACGGCGGTTTTGATCGGCCTAGGCGTAACGCGGTCATTTCCAGGATGCGTGGCGATCGGCATTCATGAACGTGGCGTTTCATTTCGTGTCATTCCCATTCTTTCAATGTTCTGCAAGCCGCTCTTCATTCCCTTTCGCGACATTAGCGGCTGGGATACGACATGGTTCTTGAATGCGAAATCTAGCGAGTTGCACTTCCGGCGTGTCGAGGAGATCAAGATGGTCCTGCCGGCGGAGGATGCCGAGTGGATCCGAGGCCGTGGTGGCAACAAGATGGCGTTGAACAGTTTCCCGCCGCCACAGGGCAATGCGGGTCAAAGGTGGCGTGCAGTCTATTTGACGTACTCGTTCTTGATGATTGCCGTTGTCGCTTTCGCATTGTCGACGGGCGAAGTCACACTCTTTCAAACGCCAAGATAGGGCATTACTTGCGGAGGGAGACAAGATCCGCCCACTTTGAGGTAGCAGCGCCAGTACGACGAAATTGTTCTGATCGCTAAGGCTATTCTCTGTCAGGTCATAAGGGTAATGGGGCCACCTTGGCTACCGCACCCGCTCCGGTCCACTCATCAGGCCTTGCTGCCGGTCCATGATTGGCTTGTACTTGTCGAGGGTTTTACTCTTGATGGCCCTTCTCGACATGCCGATGTTGCGCCGCAAAGGCAGCGATCACCAACAGCGGACATTGCAAGTCAGGTGGAGCTCATCTGGTCGACGTCCCCTCCTGGAATTAAGCGAGTGTCAGCAATCGCTGCCACAGTGCGACGGGCAGAGCCGAATTTCTGCAATCTCGCATTAGTACGTTAGTATCCAATCTGCGAAGGAGTTTCACTGACGCGCCATTGTCTTACCATTGAAACTGATGGTGAAATCGGGGTGTCGGAAATGGGAGCAAACGCGTTGAGATATTTTGTATGGCTTTTAGCCGTTTGCAGCATGTGCCTGGCCGCCGGCACCGGCCTTGCCCAGATGCTCGAAACCAAACCGGGTCAAGCTGGCGCCAAGGGATTGCTGGCGTTTGGAACGCCTCGCGATATTCGGTATGCAAAAACGCTTTGGAAACGCCTGCGTCGGGCCCGTCTGGTCGGCGTTCACCGCTATTCGGCAAGGCCCACGAAGGGTGATCAGCCGCACGGTTCGATCCAGCAGATCATTGCGGGCAAGATTTCGGTGAAGGGGCGTCGCGCCCGGGTTGTGGTCAAAGCCAACCACCGCGGAAAAGACGTCTCACTCAATGGTGTGTTTGAAGACCCGAAACGATTTCTTACCGGCTACGCCGTGATGGCCAAGCGTGAAAGAGGCTATAATCAGGCCCATGCGGATTGGTTCTGGGCCGTTTACAACCCGGATGGGTCGCTACGCAAGTTCAACGGGAAAGCGATCGCCGGTCGAGTTGATACGGGTGCCGACAACGGCTGCATTGGCTGTCACAAGAAGTATGGTGGCAAGGACTATGAGATGCTGACGCGGCAGTAGGGCAACATGTGAACCTTCGAAAGTTTGTTCCGGTCGAAGCCATCTCTATTGAGGGCATGCCCAATGAATTAGAGTTTGGTCTATTGTCGATGCCCGCTATCGGCCATATTCAACAAAGCCTGATGGCATGATGCTACAGGGCCGCAAGAGCCCATCGTCCGCAACACGCCCCACCCCGAAAAAAAATCTTATCCCCCCTCCCTTCGGTCTTCACAGCATCTGATTTGTTACACGAACAAATTGCATGAACTTCCATAAGCTTCTCACTGCAATACATCGAAAAATTGCATCGGTAGTCTGATCGATTAATGTGTCGCCACGCCATAGACAAATCTCACAAACATTGATTTCCCGCTCCTCTGTTGGCTTGGATTGAGGGAGCTGATTGACGTTTGGCGCGCAAGTGCACGTACTACAGCGATAGCAAGCCGGAGTTATGTGCTGATGGCGAAAGTAAGCCGTCGGCAAAGCAGCCACGGCGAGCGACGGAAATTACCCGGACAGTTCGTTATGTCACTGCCCACTATCAATGGTGGGCTATTCTTTCACCGTGCGTGACTTGCGCCGCGAGCACTTTCCAACTCCCGGTGCGCTATCGGAAAAAACAGGAATCTACATGAGACACTTACGGGTATTTGCTTTGATCTCGACTTTGATCGCGTTGTTACTGCCGTTCAGCGCGGCTAACGCGGCGCCAGTCGGCACTGGATTGAAACCACTTCCGACTCTTGACGGCGCTTCTAGCGGCGTAACATTGGTTCATCGCCGCCGTTATCGCCATTGTCACCGTCGCATTAGGCGCGTTTGTCGTCGAGTTGGCAGACGACGTGGCGCGGAAAGACGGCGGTTCCGTCGAGGTCGGCGGGTGTGTCGTCTCGTTGTTCGTCGCTATTGCCACGGTAGAGGCGGCATTCGTCGCGGAAACCGTGGCCGTCGAATCTAGGTCCTAAAAACTCCAGGAGTCCATTGATGCCAATTCCGGCATGTGGTGGGCTCCTGGACATGAAATTCGGCGCGATACTCGTCAAGCTGAAATACAATCAATAGAGAGAGACGCTGGTCGGCAAGAATAGGAATTGGCTACGTTAACCCTCAACAAGCCGGCAGAATCCTTCAGCCCCCGATTCGAGCGATCTAGTCAGCGCAATGAAAAGCACAGCATTCGCATTCCTGACATTTCTATATTTGGCAACATCCCCTGCGATGGCTGCAGACTACTGCGATCGTTATAAGTTCGGTTCTCCGGAATGGTGGAACTGCACGGCGCAAGACCGGGAAACTGGGAGCTAGCGCTTGGGTCGGTGGCAATAAAAGTGCTGATCTGCGCACTCCCTTGGCGCACAAGCAACGCCGCAAGATTTCATCACCTTATCGAGCAGCCATTGCCGCATCATGCTCTGAAGTCTCCTCATGGCCCTAAGCGCCGAAGAGAACGAAACAGGTCTCGGAGGTGAGGCGGACGCGAGCTTTGTGGAGTCGTGCAATTGATGGTTTATGCGCTGCAAAGAGGTGACGATCAAGTTTCGATCTCAGTTGCCACATCACTATTGCGCACAAGCAAAGAGTCGGCAGTGGGTCAAAATCGGCTGTTCAAGTTGAGAATTTTCCGTCTGCTTTGCCTTCAAAAGCCGACCTTGACGACCAAGCCTTTGGCCTCGAAAGCGCTGGCACGACGAATGTCGGCCAATGGGATAATTCAACAAAGCCTGATGGCATGATGCGACAAGGCCGCTAAAGCCCATCATCCGCAACACGCCCCACCCCACCAAAAAAAATCTTATCCCCCCTCCCTTCGCCTCCTGCATACTACTCCTTGCCACCCCCGCACGGGAGCACGCTTCCGGGGCGCTGGAACGTGAGGGGACTGGCGCTGTTTCCGGGTGTATGTGGTTACGCGACCCGCGCCCGGACGCAAGGCCCTCGCCTACACCCGGCTATAGGCTCCCGGACAATCGCGTCCAACGGAGCGGCTGGTTGAGGTGGAGAATCCGGCTAAACCCGTTAGGGGTCTTGCGCAAGCCGCTTCAGGTGACGGCGGGAAACAGCGTGCGCGGGGCGTGAAGGACGCCTCAAAAAAAAATCACGGGCTGACTTCACGCCCCGCGTTCCCATAAACCTTCGGCGGCCCGCCGCGCGAAGCGCCGACCGTTGCGCTGAGCCTGGCACCTCTCGACTTGTATCTCCTCCCCAAGCCCATCAACGATCCCGGCGCCGCACCAACCGTTCCGCCCTGCCCGCCTATGCCGCGCCGCACCCCCATTGAACGGCCGGCCCGCTATTCCCACGTGATCACAACTGGGCTAGACGTTAGAAAAATGCATACCCCCTTGATGGAGAACACCTAAATGTCCGTAACCGAGGCACAGGTTCTGGAAGCCCTGAAGCGCGTCAAAGGTCCGGACCTGGACAGCAATCTCGTCGACCTCGGTCTTGTGTCGGAAATTCTGATCAAGGACGCCCGCGTCTACTTCTCGATCACGATCGACCCGAAACGCGCCGAGGAACTTGAACCGCTGCGCCAGGCCGCCGCCAAAGTCGTCTCCGATCTCGACGGCGTCGTTGGCGCCACCGCCGTGCTGACCGCCGATGCGCCGGCTGGTGGCGCCGCGCCGACACCGCAACGTGCCGAGTCCGCACGCGTCGCCGCGGCCCGCCAAAACGGCCAGGCCCCCGCCAACCCGCAAGCCGCACCGGCTGCTGCGCCCACTGCTGCGAAAGCGCGCGCCGGCGAAGGCATTCCCGGCGTCAAGCACCTCATCGCGGTCGCCAGCGGCAAGGGCGGCGTCGGCAAATCAACGACCGCGGTTAACCTCGCCCTCGGCCTGCAAGCCAACGGTCTCAAGGTCGGCGTCCTCGATGCCGACATCTATGGGCCATCGCAACCGCGCCTGCTCGGCCTCGCCGGCCGGCCGCAGCAGGGTGCCAACAACAAGCTGCAGCCGATGAGCGGCTATGGCCTCAAATCGATGTCGATGGGCTTTCTCGTCGAAGAAGGAACGCCGATCATCTGGCGCGGGCCGATGGTCGTCTCCGCCCTCAACCAGATGCTGCGCGAAGTGAACTGGGGCGAGCTTGATGCGATCATCATCGACATGCCGCCCGGCACCGGCGACGTGCAGCTGACGATGGCACAGCAGGTGCCGCTCTCCGGTGCCGTGATCGTGTCGACACCGCAGGACCTCGCCCTGATCGACGCCCGCAAGGGCCTCGCCATGTTCCAGCGTGTCGATGTACCGGTGCTCGGCATCATCGAGAACATGAGCTACTTCATCTGCCCGAGTTGCGGCGAACGTTCCGACATCTTCGGCCACGGCGGCGCATCCAACGAGGCCGAGAAGCTCGGCGTGCCGTTCCTCGGCGGCGTGCCGCTGCATATGGATATCCGCGCGACGTCCGATGCCGGCCAGCCGATCGTCGTCACCGCGCCAGAAAGCGAACACGCCAAGGTCTACCGCGACCTTGCCAGCCGCGTCTGGGCCGAAACCGCGGCCGCGGCCGGCACGCTGCGCAAGCCGGAACTCAGCGTCAACACCGCCAACAATGTGCTGACCGTCAAGTTCGACGACGGCGACAGCCACGAGCTTTCCGCCGAGATGCTGCGCGTGATGAGCCCGTCGGCCGAGGTCCAGGGCCATGCGCCGTCGCAGCGCGTCACGGTCGGCGGCAAACGCCACGTCACGATCGGTGACCTGCGCCCGGTTGGCAGCTATGCCGTGCGCATCGTCTTTTCCGACGGCCACGACACCGGCCTGTTCTCATGGGATTATCTTGAGGAGCTTGGCCGCGAGAAGGACGCCCGTTGGGCCGACTACGAAGCCGAACTCGCCGAAAAGGGCCTCAGCCGGGATTGATACGGCTGGCACCGCCACATGCCGGCATTGGTAAAAAGCCGCCCATTGGCCGCGCTGGCCTGACCAAGGACAACCTATTGCGACTTCATATCTCGGGCGCTGAAAGTCCTATCTTGTCCTTAGTTTCTTGCGATCGGACAACACCTCGAGGCCGAGCCGTGTCGCATGCCAGCATCCGTCCGAAAAGACGGTCAGTCCGCTTGGCCTGAGTTCTTGGATGATGCCGAGCACCAGCGGCGGCGGCGCGTGCAGTGGCCGCTCCGCCAAGAGTGATAAAACCGCCAGGTCATCTTCGTCGAGATTAATCATAACGCCCACGTCGTACTGTTGAGACACTGATCAGTAGACAGATTATATCGTGTCACAAGCAGACCGAAGTGACAATCACATGTATCATATGTGGGAATACCCGATTAACATTATATGACATTCTAAATATATGCTTCGCCGAGATGTCTAAGAGACGTACGAATAGTACCAAATCTGTTGCCGAGCCGGTCGAACGGTCGTACGACCATCATATGTTCACCCCGGATCAATTGAGAGCGGCGCGGGCGCTGCTGAACTGGTCGCAAGACGATCTCGCCTCGGCTGCCGGCGTCGCGGTGATGATGATCAAGAATTACGAACGCCAGCTCAGTGATCCACGTCTGTCGAGCATGACCAAACTCAAGAAGACGCTGGAAGAAGCTGGAATTGAGTTTATCGATGCGACGGACCATGTCGGCGCTGGCTTGCGCTGGTCGACACCGCGAAACGGCTCGGTCACCGCCAAAGAGGGAAAGTGAGCCACCTCGTCAGGGCTGACCGTGCACCGCATCGATATGCGCCGATGCCAATAAAATCCGGACACGTCGGAGCGGCTAAGTTAGCTTAGCAGTTCAACCGCTTCGCCTCTTATCTGCTCCAATGCGACCGGCTTCGTAATCATTCGCACGGTGGGACTGAGCAGCGCACGGGCCCGCGCCAATTCATCGGCCAGGCCCGACATGATGATGATCCGCTGATCGGGCTTCCTTTCAATCACCGCCTCAGCCAGCGCCAAACCGGACATGTTCGGCATTTCGACATCGGTAATGACCAGATCGAAAGCATCGCCGTTGCCGTAAAACGTTAAGGCCTCCGAGCCGTCTTCGGCCGTCACCACGTCATGGCCATCCGACGCGAGGGCCCGTTGCACCATCTCGCGCGTAAACTGGTCGTCTTCTGCCACCAAAATTCGTGCCATTGCAGCGCTGTCCCCCTCTTGAGCCTGATCAACGCTTGGGCGCCGAGCCTCAAGCTGCACGATAGATTCCCAGGCCGGGCGACAATTGCAACTCACTTTCGAGAGGCGCCTTCAATCGGCACCTCACTCCCGCGTGATGCAGCCGACAAATGGAAGCTGGCGATAGCGATAGGAAACGTCCATGCCGTAGCCAACAACAAAGACTTCAGGACAATCAAATGCATGAAAATCAGCGACGATATCGACCGAGCGCGGCACATCCTTCTTGAGCAATACGCAGGTGGAAATCCCATTCGCACCACGCGCCGCAAGCAAGTCCTTGGCAAACGCCAAGGTCCGCCCGGACTCGAGAATATCGTCGACAAGCAATATGTTGCGGCCGGTAACATCCATATCGATATCACGCAAAATCTCGACCCGACCGGTCGATTTCGTCCCCTTGCGGTAGCTTGACAGCGTTATGAAGTCTACTTCTGGCGAGAGGCCGGCGTCGTGCAGAGCGCGAATAAGATCGGCGGCGAAGATGAAGCTGCCCTTGAGAATGGCAATGACGAGCAAATTCTCCAGCCCTGCTGCTCGAATATCACGCGCGAGATCTTGAACTCGCTTGTTGATAACTTCGGGCGAATAGATCACTTCAATGTTGCTGACATCGCTGTCGGTCATGCCGTCTGGTCTCCTGAACTTCGCGCCTGACCACCTGCGCCGTGTGAAAAATATAGCGGATTGAAGGTCTTGCCGAGATGCTCTTCTAATTCAAGCCGGCCTGATATGACGATGTCGCTAATCCGCACGCCTCGAATACCGGTGATCTAACCTGCATTATTCTTTGCACGCAGCACACGATTTTTGCACCAAAGCGCAAATCGGCGCATACCCAGCTATAGTAGTCACAACCATGTCGCCCATGGCTGCGCCACAATCTTCAAGGATTGATGGGTATTCTCAGGTACCCCATAACGACGCCGCTGGTAACATTGAGACAATAGGCGAAGAGCTTTGCAACCGTGATCAAACTCGAGAATGTTGGACTTCGGTACGGCCGGGGCGCAGAGTCCGTTGAAGTTCTGCGGAACGTCAGCTTCCATCTGCAGCGCGGATCGTTCCATTTTCTTACCGGGCCTTCCGGCGCTGGCAAAACATCACTGCTCCGCCTTCTGTTCCTGTCCCTCATGCCAACCAGCGGCAGCATCGACCTGTTCGGTGACAACGTGAACCGGTTGGCTGGCCGCAAGCGCGCAAGCCTGCGGCGCAGGATCGGTATCGTCCTGCAGGATTTTCGCCTGCTCGACCACCTGACGACCTGGCAGAACGTGGCTTTACCGTTACGTGTCCTGGGGAAAAAGGAATCCGACTATCGCGAAGATGTCACCGATCTGCTGCAATGGGTCGGGCTTGGCGATCGTATGCACCACTATCCGTCCGTACTTTCTGGTGGTGAGCAGCAACGCGCAGCGATCGCCCGGGCCGTCATCGGCAAGCCTGAGTTGTTGTTGGCGGACGAACCGACCGGCAACGTCGATCCGCAGATGGCGCGCCGGCTGCTTCGTCTGTTTATTGAGCTCAACCGCCTCGGGACGTCCGTTGTCATTGCCACGCATGATCATCAGCTGATGCGCCAGACCAATGCGAAACGACTAGAACTGCACGAGGGCCATGTCCGGATCGTATGACAATCAAGGTGGCGGCCAGGGCGGCCGGCGTGGCGGTGCTCCGCAACAGCCGCCAGCGCTCTCCTATGGTCATGAGCATCAGGCACCGCAGGCCAACGTAACGCTCGATGGACCGGTTACGGCGCCACCGCAATACGCCATGCCGCAGCATGAACCGCAGCGCGATCACGGCCCGGCGACTCGTTCGCCAGAGCCGCCGGCTGAGCTTCTCGCGCCTTCGCGGCAGCCCGACCATTCCGGCAATCTTGCCTCGGCGCCGATCGTTGAAGCCGGCTCGGTCACCGGCCGCTCACTCACGCTTGTTATCTCTATTATGTGCTTCCTTGCGTGTTTGACAGCGGGGGCGGTCTACATGATGAACCAGTCGGCGACGGTCTGGCTGCGCAACATGTCCAATGAAATCACGATTCAGGTTGAGCCGCGGGAGAACGCTGACGTCGATCAGACGGTACGCGAAGTCGCATCTTTTCTGCGTCTGAGACCGGGAATTGCGACCGTCAATCCGCTTGATACAGCCGACACCGCAAAACTTCTTGAGCCGTGGCTTGGCAACACCGCAGCGCTGGCCGACCTGCCGATACCGCGCCTGATCGCGATCGAAATCGACTCCTCCTCACCGCCGGACCTTGAGCGCCTCGGCCTTTCCCTGAAAGAGCAGTTCCCGAACGCGACACTCGACGATCATCGTAAATGGCGCCAGCAGATCACGACCGTGACACGCTCGTTCGCCCTCGGCGGCCTCGCCATCTTGGCGTTGGTCGGCGCGGCGACTGTGGCCATCATCATTTCCGCGACCGGCAGTGCAATGGCAGCCAACCGCGACATCGTGGAAGTGCTGAATTTTGTCGGTGCCACCGATCGCTTCATTGCGCACGAGTTCGAGAAGCACTTCCTGACCCTCGGCATTCGCGCCGGCGTGGTGGGCGCTGCCAGTGCGATGCTCGTGTTCTGGTTAATGCCGATGGTTATGGAGCTGCTTGGTGGTGGCGGCGTCAGCATGAACGAGCTTAATCGGCTGGTCGGCATCGGTTCACTCGATGCCCTGGGCTACATGCTGCTCGCCGCTGTGGTCATCGTCATTGCAGCACTCTGCATGCTGACGTCTCGATTTGGTGTATATCGGATCCTGCATCACCAGAATTGAACCATGATCATCCGATAGTGTTGCCGGAATTACGCCAAACTGAATATAGTTCGTCGGCTAGGCTTGGGACCACGGAGTACACGGGGTACAGGCTGTGACAGCAGAGTTAACCGCACCACCAATGAACAACCTCGTCACGCTCGATGATCACTTGGAAACACATCGTCGTCAGAGGCGCCGCCCTAGTCATCGCCGCGGCCTTGCTTGGATTCTTGATATTTGCGAACGCGACGACCCGCTCCCCTGGCGATACGGCACCTCGGGCTGCGGCGATTGTGGCACTGACTGGCGGCGCACAGCGCATTCGTGTTGCCGGCCGGCTGCTTGAGAACCGGCAAGCCGGGCGATTGCTGATTAGCGGCGTCAACCGGGTCGTCAGCCGCGCCGAGTTGCGCCGCATGTTGGCAATCGACGCCGACTTGTTCTCATGTTGTGTAGATATCGACTATGCTGCCCAGAATACGCGGGGCAACGCTGTCGAAACCCGCAAATGGGCAAAAAAGCACGAATTCGACAGTCTGATCGTCGTCACGTCGAGTTATCATATGCCGCGCAGCTTGACCGAATTGGGCCATTTATTGCCGGCCGTGGATCTGGTGGCCCATCCTGTCGTGCCTCGCCGCTTTCGTGATACTCCGTGGTGGCTCGATCACGAGAATGTCCTGCTGCTCGGCGCGGAATACCTCAAGTTTCTCCCATCCGCGGCCCAATTTGGCCTCGGACGTTTGATGAGCGGACCAAAATCGAAAAAGGACGTCGTCATCCAGAAGGCGGTCGCGATACAATGATCCGGTCGGTGGCCTTTAATTTGGCGTTCTATCTCGTCACAGCGCTGTTCCTGCTGCTTGGCAGCCCGTTGCTGCTCGCCCCGCGACCCTGGGCCATGGCCGGATTTCGGGCCCATGCACGCACGACACTTTGGCTGATGCGTTGGATCGTCGGCACGGAAATCGAAGTGCGCGGACGCGAGAATCTACCGCAAGGACCATACCTCGTCGCCGCGAAGCACCAGTCCGCATGGGATACCATCGCGCTGCCTTTACTGTTTCCCGATCCGTCACTGGTCATGAAGGCCGAGCTCTTGAAAATCCCGCTTTACGGATGGTTTTGCGCAAAGTTCGGCATGATCCCGATTCAACGCGAAACCGGTCCAAGCGCGCTGCGCAAAATGCTCAAGGCCGCACGCGACCGGGCTGCAGACAATCGCCAAATCCTCGTGTTTCCTGAAGGCACCCGCCGCCCGCCCGGTGCGCCGCCCAATTACAAACCAGGCATCTTGCTGCTGTACGACGCATTGAAGTTGCCCTGTGTGCCGGTTGCTCTTAACTCCGGGCATTTCTGGCCACGTGACAGCTTCATGCGCCGGCCTGGCAAAATTGTCGTTGAAATCCTGCCACCGCTGCCCGCAGGCCTACTCCGCAAAGAGCTTCGCGACCGGCTGATCGCAGTCATTGAGGAGCAAACAGCGCAGTTGGACTGTCAGCTCAAACGCACCATGCCGCCAGGCACAACGCGCTTCATTCCGGGCGAATAAGGCCGTTAAACTCTGTTCATAAAAAATAGAACAAATTGTGAACATTTTCTTGACGGGTCGCGCTGGAAACCGTAACCTTTGAGCAAGAATGAAGCCTCGGAGAGCGTCGACGTGCACGGCCATCCATTTGATACTTGCTCAATTTCGAAACGCATCTGGGAGGATAAATACCAGCTGCGCCAGCCGGATGTCGGGGTCATTGATCGTACGATTGAGGACAGTTGGCGGCGTGTCGCAGGAGCCGCCGCGGCGATTGAGCAAGGCGGCGAAGCCGCCAGGAATAACGCTGCTCGGTCATTCTACGATGCGATGTCGGATTTCGTGTTCCTGCCCGCCGGCCGCATTCTGGCCGGTGCCGGCAGCAACCGTGATGTGACGCTCTTCAACTGCTTTGTCATGGGCGCCATCGAGGATGATCTCGGCAGTATTTTCGAGCATGTGCGCGAGGCCGCTCTGACGATGCAGAAGGGTGGCGGCATCGGCCATGATTTCTCGACGCTTCGACCAAGCGGCGCAATCGTCAAAAGCATCGGTGCCGACGCTTCTGGGCCGGTCAGTTTCATGCACGTATGGGATGCAATGTGCCGCACGATCATGTCGGCCGGCGCCCGGCGTGGCGCGATGATGGGCACATTGCGCTGCGATCATCCAGACATCGAAACGTTCATCGACGCCAAGGCCAATTCGGCAGATTTGAGAAATTTTAACGTCTCGGTTTTGGTGCCGGATGCATTCGTTGAAGCGGTGCGCCAAGACAAGGACTGGAACCTTGTCTTCGAAGGCAAAACCTACCGGACCGTCCGCGCCCGGGCCCTCTGGCAGCGCCTGATGCGCGCGACCTACGATTATGCCGAACCAGGTGTGATCTTCATTGATCGCATCAACCAACGTAACAATCTCCATTATTGCGAGACGATCCAAGCAACCAACCCTTGCGGCGAGCAACCATTGCCGGCCTATGGTGCGTGCCTACTCGGTTCGATCAACCTTGCTCGTTTGATAGCGCAACCGTTCACCAAGGATGCCGGCCTTGATACGGCATCACTGGAGGAACATGTCCGGACTGCCGTGCGGTTTCTCGATAACATTATCGACGTGTCGCATTACCCCCTCGCCGCGCAAAAACAGGAGGCCGCAGCGAAGCGGCGGATCGGGCTCGGCGTCACCGGATTGGCGGATGCGCTCATATTCTGCGGCCTTGCCTACGACAGTGATGCAGCACGTCAGCTTGCCGCCCATTGGATGGCAACCATCCAAAACAGCGCCTATATCGCCAGCGCCGAATTGGCGGCAGAACGCGGCAGCTTTCCGCTTTATGACGCAGATGCGTTCGGGGCGAGTGCCAACGTCGCGCAGCTTGGCGATGCGGCCAGGGCGGCCATTGCCCGACATGGCATCCGCAACGGCTGCCTGACGTCGATTGCACCGACGGGCACAATATCGCTGATCGCCGGCAATGTTTCGAGCGGCATCGAGCCGGTGTTTGCCGTTGAGTACAAACGTCGTGTCCTCGACCCGGACGGCTCAAGTCGGCAGGAAGCCGTGACCGACTATGCAGCGGCACTGTTCCGTCAGCATCATCCCGACGCTCCACTGCCGGACACATTCGCCACGGTTGGTGACCTTGGGGTGGACGCCCATCTCAGGATGCAGGGCGCGGTGCAGCCCTATGTCGACAGTTCTATCTCGAAAACGATCAACTGCCCAGCCGACATCCCATTCGAAGCGTTCCAGGATGTTTATCTCAAGGCCTACGACCTCGGTCTCAAAGGCTGCACGACATTCCGGCCGAATGATGTGACGGGCGCGGTTCTGACGGACGTTGGCGCTGAGACCGCTAAGACCAATGCCGCCGATGCGGGCGCATCGAACCGATCCGTGATCAAGGCTGGCAACGGCGAGACGCCGGACGTCATCTTCATGACCGAACCGCTTGAGCGCGCCACCGTCCTCGCTGGCCATACCTACAAGCTCAAATGGCCCGGCAGCGCGCACGCCATGTACATCACCATCAACGACATCGACCAGGACGGGCGGCGACGGCCGTTCGAGATTTTCATCAACACCAAGAACCTCGAGCACCATGCCTGGACGGTTGCCCTGACGCGCATGATCAGCGCCGTATTTCGGCGCGGCGGCGATGTTTCATTTGTCGTCGAGGAACTGCAAGCGATTTTCGATCCGCAAGGCGGGCAATGGATGAACGGTCGTTACGTGCCAAGCCTGATTGCCGCCATCGGCGACATTATCGACCAACACATGGTTCGCATCGGATTCCTGAACAGCGACACGGCATCGGCCTCCCCACCACAAGCTTTCGTGCTGGGCGCCGGCATGCCCGCGTCATCGTCATCGCGCATGCATGGACCGATGGGCCGCCCCTGCCCGCAATGCGGCAACGGCCGGCTACAACAAATGGAGGGCTGCTGGACATGCCTTGACTGCGGCTATTCGCACTGTGGCTGATGCCACCGATGTGCTCGCCTCAATCGCCGAATATCGGTGCCCGTTAACCACAGTATACCGCTCGTTTGCGTCAAACGTCCTGAGGTGAAACGATTTATCCACCTTATGCAGCTTAAAGTTGCAGATAAGCCCGACTGATCATGGTCCAGCATGTCCGCGATCCGTCACACGTGTTGACCCGCACGCGCCTGCAACCAGCCTCTGAACGGCGTCAATTGGGTCGAACTGCGGTCGAAGTGGAATTTCGTTATGGCATCAACAATCGATGTGACAGGCAAACCGGCCCAGACAGCGGACTCCGGGTGCGCAGAACCTCTGCACATCATGATGCACGGCCACAATCCGTTCGATTGCGCCATCATGTTTTGGCGTGGCACGTCGGGCCACGCCTATGTTCACTCGATTTTTTCGCTGACCGGTTGTCCGGAAGTGCCGGCGGCGAGTGTTCTGTTCGTGAAGCACAATGACGCCGATGGTTCCCGCGCCGTCCTTAAGGTCATGAACATCGAGCACGATGCGCCATCACTCAATCGTGCCGATATCCGCCGGTGCGGTGCCCAACTGGGCGCTAACGAGGTGCATCTGCATTTTGCAAGTGGCGACCGGCTGGCCAGGCTCACGGCAACGTTCGATCTCACGACGCGGCACAACAGCGACAAAATCGTCGGCCGATAGATGCCCGCCTGGACAACGACGATACGCGGGCATGGCTGACCAGGGCATGTTGCGTTAGGGTGCCGAACGACCCTGCATTCTTCCAAAAAAGACTCCCCCTCCCGCAGCCCGCGATCGACCGAGCCCAACCGACATGTCCGTCCAGAGCGCACCGATGGGTATCTCGTCGATCACACCTCGGCAATGGATGATCCTTGTCATGGTGCAGCTCACGACGCTGCTGTTCGGCATGACGATCACGTCAGCCAACGTCGTCCTGCCGCAGATCCAGGGCGCCATGTCCGCAACACAGGACCAGATCGCGTGGGTCGTCACCTTCAATCTGGTCGCCACCGCGATTGCGACGCCCGTCGTCGGCTGGCTGTCATCGCGCTTTGGCTGGCGACAGATGCTGTTCACGTCGATGTGCGGATTCACGTTGTTTTCGCTGCTCTGCGGTCTCGCCCACAACCTGGAATCCCTCGTTCTTTATCGTGTCGGGCAAGGCCTCTTCGGCGCGCCGCTCATGCCGATGGGACAAGGCATTCTGTTGGCGACCTTCCCGCGAGCGCTGCACCCGCTGGTGATGATGATGTGGGGCGTCGGCGGCGTGTTCGGGCCGATCCTTGGGCCGGTGCTCGGCTCGATCATGTCTGAAGCGTACAACTGGCGTGGCGCCTTCCTCATGGTGGTACCGCCCGGAATCGCCACCACCGCGTTGGTCTGGTTCGCACTGGCGCCGTTCACCGAAAAACGCACGACGAAGTTTGACTGGACCGGGTTCCTGACGCTCTCGATCGCGATCGGTGCCGCGCAACTGATTATGGATCGCGGCCAGCGCCTCGACTGGTTCGAATCGACCGAGATCATTCTCGAAGCCATCGCCGGGGCGATTGCATTGTGGATCTTCGTCATTCATTGCCTGACGGCACGCGCGCCCATCATCGATCCGCGTCTGCTACAGGATCGAAACTTTGCCGTTGGGCTGTTTCTCGTCTTCGTGATGGGGATGCTGAGCTACACTCCGATCGTCCTGTTTCCCGGCTTGCTCAACGATCTCAAAGGCTACCCGGAAGGTCTCATCGGTGTGCTGCTTGCCGGCCGCGGCGTCGGCAATCTATTGTCCTTCATCATCGTCGTGCCGGTGACGAAACGCAGCCCACGCCTTGGTCTGGCCGTCGGAATGCTGCTGCAAGCCATTTCAGGGTGGTGGATGGCCCAACTCGACCTCAACATGTCCACCGGTGATGTGTTCTGGTCGAACGTGCTTCAGGGCTTCGGATTCGGTCTCGCCTTCACGCCGATGTCGGTGCTGGCGTTTGCAACATTGCCGGCGCATCGCATCACCGAAGGCATGCCGCTGTTTCATTTGATGCGGAACTTCGGCTCGAGCCTGTTCATCTCGGCGTCGATCGTTCTTTTGATCCGATCGACGGCCGAAAACTATGCCAACATGACGGAGAAGATTTCTCCGTTCAACAAAACGTTCGGTTTGCCGGGTGTCAGCGGCCAATGGAACATGCAATCGGCGGATGGTCTGGTTGCCATTTCCGGCGAAATTCACCGGCAGGCGGCGATGATCGGCTATATCAACGCCTTCTATCTGTTCACGATCGCCTCGGCACTTGCCGTGCCACTGGCCTGGCTGATGCGCAAAGTGCCCAAAGAGTGAGTCCGGATTGCCGGGTAGCACCACAGCACAAGGAGAAAGTCATGGCAGACGTTGAGGACTTTCACGCTCACGTCTATTTCAATGCCGCCGATGTCGCAAAGGCACGCCGCCTCTGTGAAGCATGCCGTGGTCAATTCGGTGTTGAAATGGGCCGCGTGCATGAAAAGCCCGTCGGCCCGCACCCGGACGGCAGCTGCCAGCTTCGGATTGCGCCGGAAAAATTTGGTGAGGTCGCGACCTGGCTGGCACTCAATCGCGACGGTTTGGTGATTTTCGTCCACCCGAACACAGGCCGCGCGCTTGAGGATCATCGCGACCATGCCATGTGGATGGGCGCCATCCGCCCGCTCAATCTGTCCGTTTTCGAAGCGTCCAAAAACAAACCCGACACGGTCTAAGCCGCGCCGGCATCATGAAACGTTAATCACAATCTTGCCGAAGTGTCCGGCCCCGCGCATGCGATGATACGCTGCCTTGGCGTCTTCGAACGCAAATCTTTCCGAGACGACCGGCGTCAACTGATGCACCGCCATGGCGCGGTTCATCTCGGCAAACATGTCGTATGAGCCGACATAAATCCCGCGCAGCGATATCGATTTGCGCATCAGGCTGGTCGGCACGATTTCACCGCCGGCGCCTGTCAGAACACCAATCAACGAGATGGTGCCGCCAACCCGCACGGCATTGATCGAGCGTTGCAACGTGCCCGGGCCACCGACTTCGATGACCCGATCAACACCGACACCTTCGGTCAGTTCCAGAACCCGCACATCCCACTCCGCCGTCGTGCGATAGTTGACGATGTCGGACGCTCCGAGTTCGCGCATGCGTTCCAGCTTTTCGTCGCTCGACGAGGTCACGATCGTCCGCGCGCCCATAATATTGCAGAATTGCTGCGCGAACACCGAAACGCCGCCGGTACCAAGCAGTAGCACCGTTTCGCCGGGCCGAACTTGCGCCGGTCGCGTCAACGCATGCCATGCCGTGAGTCCGGCACAAGGCAAGGTCGCCGCCTCCTCAAAAGATAGATGCGATGGCATCGCAATCACACCACCAGCATCAAGCACAACCTGCTCGGCAAGCACGCCCTGCCGCGCGCCGCCGAGCGCTGTGTCCATCGCTGCCTGCGAAATAGGACCGCCGGCCCAGTCTTCGAAAAAACAACTCATGACTTTGTCGCCAGGCTCAAACGCCGTCACACCGGCGCCGACAGCGATCACTTCGCCGGCAGCATCCGAGTTCGGCACCGTCGGGAACGGTAGGCCGCGCGTTATCGGGTCCTCAATTGTTGTCAGGTCACGATAGTTGATCGACGAGGCATGCACCTTGATGGCAACCTGACCAGGCCCTGGAGCTGGTGTCGGCCGCTCGCTCAGATTGAGCGCATCAACACCATCTCCCGAAACGATTTCCCAAGCGCGCACGGCATCTTCCTTCTCGTAGCTGTCCCGAACCAATGCTTCCGGATCTTTGGCCAGCCGATCGACAGGCCCCAAAATCAAACTGGCTCTGCTTATGCCGGTGGCAAAGCGCACGCCTGCTCATAGGCGTAACGCTCCTTCAAGGTTCCGAAATGCTCGAAGACATCGAGCGCAACCTCGAAGGCCGGCTTGGTGATTTCGGCATGCGGCGTCCAGCAACCCAGTTTCTGATAGGTCTCGATGCACTTCGCGAGCACCGCCTCATCTGTGTTGGGGAAATAAGACTTCTCCGCCCTGGCGATTTCGGCAGCCGGCGTCTCGTTCATATAAACGCGCGTTTTGCGATAGGCACGCATGAAGGCCTTGGCTTGATCGGTGGCAAGCCACTCCTTCGTCGATGCCAGGCTTGAGAACGCATTGGGCCCGATCTTCGGTCCGACCTGGGCCACGACATGACCGACACCGTCGGCTTCGAGTTGCTGCGGAAACGGACCCTGCTGCTGCACATAAGTACCCTCGCCGGCGCGGAATGCCTTATCGATATCGGCCGCACCACCGGGATTGATCGCATTGATCTTATCAAAATCGATACCAGCCTTATGGCAGGCGTACTTGAACATTGCGAGGGGCTGTCCGCCGCCGAACATAACGACATCCGCGCCTTCAAGCTTCTTCCAGTCAAACGCCGCATCGGCCTCCCGTGCCGTAATGAAGAAACCATCCATCTCATTGATCTGGGCGAAGTGGATTGCGGTTGGTGTTTCACCGTTACCAAGCGATGTGAACGCCTGACTGGGCGCCGACTGGATCACCTGGGCCTCACCCGATTCAAGCGCCTTGATTGCCGAAACGCCGGGGGGCGCCACGGAATAGCTCGCATCAATGCCTTCATCTTTCAGAAAGCCACCAGACATGGTCGAGATCAACGGCGAATAAAACGCTGAAAAAAGCGTGAACTGGATGTGCATCTTTTCCATGACGGGTGATCCTGTTGCAGAGTTCCAATGATGTCGTTGATGCAGCATCGTCAATGCCGGCGCCAAGATCAATGCATAAGCGCGATTGATCAGTCGAGTGGCACAATACGGTCCAGCGAGATGCTCTTGATCAAGGCGTAGACCTGAATACCCGGAGCCAAGCCCAACTCATCGGCCGCCTTGCGCGTCAACCGTGCCCTGAGGCGCGCACCGCCAATATCGACCAGGGTTTCTGCATATGCCGTGTTGGCCTCCGCATTGACCTCGACAAGTGTTCCCGAAAGCACGTTGCGCGTTGAAATGTCCCGTGGCTCGGCGGTCGCCAGCGTCACATCGCGCGCCCGGATGCGCAAACGCACCTCGGTACCGAGTTCGGCCTGCACCAGCGGGACCCACAGCGTGTGCGCCACACCGCCGTCACCGGCATGCTCAAGTGTGGTCAGGTGGTATCGCGTATCATGTGATGCCACGCGTGCTCTGAGCAAAACGCCTGCCTCAAAGCGACCCGTTGCCGGCGCGAGATCAAGCCGCTCAAGGATATCTTCGACCGTTCCACTTGCCGCGAGCGTTCCATTGGACAGCACCATCATGTGATCCGCCAGCCGGACCACCTCATCGAGCGCATGCGTGACGTAGACCGTTGGAATGCCAAACAGCGCCGGCAGCCGCGCGATATAGTTCATAATCTCGTTGCGGCGGCGATTGTCGATCGCTGACAACGGCTCGTCCATGAACATCAGACGCGGATTCGAGAGCAACGCACGCCCGAGCGCGACGCGTTGGCGCTCACCACCCGACAAGGATCCGGTCGCCCTGTCGAGCAACGGCGCCAGGTCAAGCGCGTCGACCACGGCATCATGGGTGATCTGCCGGTCGCCACTGCTGACCACCGGCGCCGCACGCTTAGCCGCATAGGCGAGGTTGCCGGCCACGTTCAGGTGGGCAAACAGCCGGGGGTCCTGAAAAACGAATCCGACGCCGCGCCGGTGCGCCGGGGTCATCGTCTTCGGATCACCCGACTGCCAGATCTCGTCGTTGAACTGAACGTGCCCCCGTGCGGCCGGCTCAAGTCCCGCAAGAATGCGCAGCAGTGTCGATTTCCCGGAGCCGTTCTGGCCGTAGAGTGCAATGATCCCATCAAAGCGCAAGGTATGATCGATATCGATCGCGAACTTCGGCCGCGCCAGGCGGACCTGAAATTTCAGTTCATTGCGCGAGATGCTCATCGTCTATCCCACGCGCACCGGATACTGGCGATTGACCACGTAAACAAACAGCAGCACCAGGAAGGAAAAGACCAGCAACCCCGCCGACAGCACATGCGCCTCGGCATAATTGATCCGCTCGACATGCTCGTAGATGGCGATCGATATCACTTTGGTGCGCCCCGGGATATTGCCGCCGACCATCAGGACGACGCCAAACTCGCCGATCGTGTGGGCGAACGTCAACACGATCGCGGTCAGATACCCCCGCGCCGCCGCCGGTATCGCCACCGTGACGAATGCATCAAATGGCGAGGCGCGCAACGTCGCCGCCGCCTCCAAAGGCGCCCGCCCGACATTCTCGAAGGCCGCCTGCAGCGGCTGCACCATAAACGGCAGCGAATATAACACCGATGCGACCACCAACCCCGTAAAAGAAAACGTCAACGCGCCACCCGTGACACTCACCCACAATCCGCCCAATGGCGCCGTCGGGCTCATCAAGATCAACAGATAAAAACCAAGCACCGTCGGTGGCAGCACAAGCGGCAGTGCCGTGATCGCCTCGACAACCGGTTTCGCACGCGCATTGGTAAACGCCAGCCACCAAGCCAACGGCGTGCCGATAATCAGCAGCACAAGCGTGGTTGCGCCGGCAAGCAGCAATGTCAGGGCAATCGGTCCCAAACGGCGGATCCTTATTCGTTCGCCACGTTATAACCGAGCTGCGCCATGATTGCGCGTGCTTTCGGGGCACGTAGGTAATCGAGAAAGGCACGCGCTGCCGTATTAGTCGCTGCACGCTTCAGCAGTACGGCATCCTGTCGGATCGGCGCATGCAGGTCGGCCGGAACGTCCCATCGACTGCCACCCAGTGCCTTGCCGCGTTCTCCTTCCAGTAGCGACGTTGCGACAAACCCGAGCTGCGCATTGCCGGTCGCCGTCAACGTGAACGCTTGACCAATGTTTTCACCGGTGACGAGTCGCGGCGCTAGACGTTGCCAGAGCCCCAGCTTCTGCAATGCCTCTCGCGACGCAAGTCCAAAGGGTGCCAGCGCCGGGTTTGCGATGGCAATGGCACGCACGGAATTCCCGGTCAGGGCCGTCCTAGGGTCACCAGAGATGCGCTTTGCATCGACACTCCACAGCGTCAGTCGACCGATCGCATAGGTAAACCGCGACCCACGCGTCGCGAAGCCTTCCGTTTCGAGCATCTCAGGCCGCCGCCGGTCCGCCGAGAGAAACACATCGTAGGGCGCGCCATTCCGAACCTGAGCGTAAATCTTTCCGGTCGCGCCGAGCGATATCGTCACGCGATGGCCGCTGCCGGTCTCGAACGCGACGGCGATCTCGGATGCCGCTTCGGCAAAATTCGATGCTGTCGCGACGAGCACAGCCTCCGCCCGAACCCCGCTGCTCACAAGCACAACAGCGCTGATCGTCGCCAGCATGCGCCGCGCAACTGCCATCCAGATCGAACACGCAGTCATCCGTTAAAGCGCCCGACTGATAATTTCTTTCATAATCTCACTGGTCCCGCCGGCGATCCGCGTCATGCGCGCGTCGGCCCAGGCCCGCGCAATCGGATACTCCCACATGTAGCCGTAACCGCCATGCAGCTGCACACATTCGTCAAGTATCGCGCAAAGCGTATCGGTCGCATGCAACTTGGCCGCTGCTGCCGTGACACTATCAAGGTCGCCCTTCATGTGCTGCGCCAGACACTGGTCGATGAACGCCCGCGTCACCATCGCCTTGGTCTTGATCTCGGCCAGCTTGAACCGTGTGTTCTGAAAATCAGCCACGGTGCGCCCAAACGCCTTGCGCTCACGCGTATAGTCGATCGTCCATTGCAGTGCGCTCTCGATAATTTGGGCGGAACGCAAGGCGACCACGAGGCGCTCCTGCGCCAGCTCAGTCATCAACTGGGCAAAACCGCGGCCCTCTTCGCCGAGCAGATTGGTGATCGGCACGCGCACATCCTCGAAGAAGAGCTCGGAGGTGTCCTGCGCCTTGTAGCCAACCTTCTCAAGGTTACGCCCGCGCCGGAAGCCTTCACGATCACGTTCGACGAGGATCAAACTAACGCCCTTGGCCCCTTCATCCGGATTGGTCTTACAGGCAACGACAACCAGATCCGCGATCTGACCGTTCGAAATGAACACTTTTTGGCCATTGATCACGAAATGATTGCCATCGCGGACGGCACGCGTCTGGATGTTCTGCAAATCCGACCCGCCGCCCGGCTCGCTCATTGCCACCGCCGAGATCGTTTCTCCGCGCACCAGCTTCGGCAACCATTCCCTCTTCTGGTCTTCCGATCCGTAAGCGACGATATACGGCACAACGATATCGGAATGGAGATGGAAGGCCGGTCCCGATGCGCCAACCTTGGCCAATTCCTCGATCACGATTGTCGAGTGCAGAAAGTCGCCGCCGGCGCCGCCGTACTCTTCAGGCACCGTGCAGCACAACAAACCGGACTCGCCCGCCGCCGCCCAGACCTCGCGGCTCACCATACCATCCTTCTCCCACTGATCGTGGAAGGGGACGATCTCCTTTTCGGCGAAGCGGCGCACCTGCTCACGAAAGATCTCGTGCTCTTCGGTAAACATCGGTCTTGGCAGCATGGTATCTCCTCGAATTCCGCCAATCGAAATTTCACACGTGATAGAGGTCCTTTTCCGTGTAAATTCATTGGCCGCCCAATTATTCGGTATTTAACATTCAACGCAACAGCCACCGCCCGTTCGAGGGTGACCACTTCGAACAATCACGACCCTGTTTGATTGGTGGATGTCCACACAGCGTATAACGACAGGAATGCTCGCTCAAGATATCGAGGCAGCCCGCGATGACGATCGATTATGACAAACTGAAAAACCGGCCCTTTGCCCCCATCGAGCAAACCTATTCGACGGATCAGGCCATTCTATATGCGCTTGGGCTCGGTTTCGGTTCCGATCCGTTCGACGAACAGCAACTGCATTTCACGTTCGAGGAAGAGGGTTTCAGCGCCGTGCCGACGCTTGCCGTTGTGCTCGCCGGTCCGGGCTTTTGGGTACGCGAACCTGACAGCGGCGTCGATTGGGTCAAGGTTCTGCACGGCGAGCAGGGCATCGTCTGGCACAAACCATTGCCGCCGGCGGCAACCGTCATCGGCCAAACCCGCATCGTTGACATCATCGACAAGGGCGAAGGCAAGGGCGCGCTGATCTATTCGGAGAAAACGCTGCACGACAAAGCAACCGGCGACTTGCTGGCAACGACCACATCAACAACATTTGCCCGCGGCGATGGCGGCTTCGGTGGCCCGGCAGGCCCAGTGAAAGACGTCCACAAGCTGCCCGAGCGCGACCCAGACCGGACCGTCGATATCCCGATGCTGCCGCAGTCGGCGCTGATCTATCGCCTTTCCGGCGACCACAACCCGCTGCACGCCAGCCCGACAGTGGCCAAAGCCGCCGGTTTCGACATGCCAATTCTGCATGGTCTGTGTACGCTCGGCGTCGCCGGTCGCGCCATTCTGCAGGATGTCTGCGACTACGACCCGGCCAAGATGAAATCACTCGACCTGCGCTTTTCGGCACCGGTCTATCCCGGAGAAACCATCCGCACGGAAATATGGCAGGACGGCAACGTCGTATCCTTCCGTGCCCGCGTCGTCGAACGCGACATCGTTGTGCTCAATAACGGCAAAGTCACGATCGGCTGAGCCAATCAATCACCCTCATTCGCAACCAAAAAAGAACGGACTGCCGACATGGCCGAACCAGGACGGATCATTCCCACACCGACGCCGGAGACACAGCACTACTGGGAGGGCGCCAGAGAAGGCGAATTGCGCATCCAAGCCTGCAACAGCTGCTCGGAGAACTATTTTCCTCCGCGCTTTTTCTGCCCCAAGTGCGGCTCGCGCGACGTCAAGGTCGTCAAGGCCTCAGGTAAGGGCCGCCTCTACAGCTACATCATCAATCACCTGCCCTCGCCCGGCTACACGCCGCCCTTCACCGTCGCGATCGTCGAACTTGAGGAAGGCGTGCGTTTGATGACCAATCTTCTTGAAGTAGAGCCTGATCCCGCGAAAATCGAACTGGACATGCCGCTTGAAGTGACCTTCGAAAAGCTGACCGACGAGATTTCCCTGCCCCAGTTCAAGCCGGCGAAATAGGAGCGCAACCCCATGAAACAGAATTCAGTTGCGATCGTCGGAGCCGCCGAAACGACGGACCTCGGCAAAATTCCGAACCTCAGCCAGATCGGCCTGCATGCCGACGCGGCCCTAAACGCCCTCGCCGACTGTGGCTTGACGATCAAGGATATCGACGGTGTCGCCACCGCCGGCCATGACGTCACCGAGGTCGTGCACTACCTCGGCATCACGCCGAAGTGGGTCGACAGCACCGCGGTCGGCGGCTGCTCGTTCATGCTGCACGTGCGCCACGCGGCAGCGGCCATCAACTCCGGCCTGTGCGATACGGTGCTCATAACGCACGGGGAAAGCGGGCGGAACAAGATCGGCCAGTTCAACCGCGCGATCTTCCCCTCGCTGTTCCAGACCCAGTTCGAACAGCCTTACGGCGTCACCTTTCCGCCGACACGCTTCACCATTCCGGTCATGCGCTACATGAAGGAATACGGCCTTACCGAAGAGCAACTCGCATCGGTCGCCGTTGTGCAGCGCGAATGGGCCGGCAAACAAAAACGCGCGTCCTTCAAGGACCCGATCACGGTCGACGACGTTCTGTCATCAAAAATGATCTGCTATCCGTTCCGCCTCTTGATGTGCTGCCTCGTCACCGATGGTGGCGGCGCACTGATCATGACCTCGGCCGAACGCGCCAAGGATTTCCCGACCAAGCCGGTATACGTGCGCGGTACAGGCGAGAGTGCAGAGACCCCTCTGATCAGTCAGATGGAAGACTTCACATCATCGCGCGCCTTCCGCGTTTCCGGCAAGCAGGCGTTCGAAGAAGCCGGCATCTCGCACAGCGATGTTGATCACCTCATGATCTACGACGCCTTTGCCCACTTGCCGATCTACGGCCTCGAAGACCTTGGCTTCGTCAAGCCCGGCGAAGCCGGCGCTTTCATCGCCGAGGGCAACACTCGGCCGGGCGGCAAGCTGCCGCTCAACACCAACGGCGGTGGCCTTTCCTATATGCATTCGGGCATGTACGGCATGTACGCGTTACAGGAAGGCATGCGACAAATGCGTGGCGTTTCAGACGCCCAGGTCGAGGGCGCCGAAGTTTCGGTGGTGCACGGCGTCGGCTCCATGTTTGGCGCTGCCGGGACAATTGTTCTGACCAACAATCCGGGCTAGAAAGCGCAGACGACGCGCAGATCGCCTCACTCTCTCTGTCGACTCCCCGGCGCAAGCCGGGGCCATTTGCCTTTCTGTCAATATAATGATGCCGGCAACGAATCCGGGTCTTAACCAGCGTCAGGGTGACGACCAGTTCTGTGCAAGTGAGGCTGGGCGATATCGGGAAAAGTGCGGCAAGCACGCAAAGGAACTAACATGGCAGCCTCATCTCACCCAGAAACGGTCACCTGCAACGGACGAGATTACCGCTTCCCCGACAAGCCGACGGTTGTTGTGTGCATTGATGGCTCGGAACCCGGCTATATCGAAGCCGCAATCGACGCCGGCCTCGCCCCGAACTGCAAACGCATTATGGCGTCCGGTGCGAATCTTCTGGCGAAATCGGTCGTCCCGAGCTTCACCAATCCCAACAACATGTCGATCATCACCGGCCGCCCGCCGGCCGTGCACGGCATTGCCGGCAACTACTTCTACGATCCTGAAACCCGTGAAGAGGTGATGATGAACGACGCGCGCTTTTTGCGCGCGCCCACCATCATGCACGCGTTCCACGAAGCCGGCGCCCGCGTTGCCGTTGTCACCGCCAAGGACAAGCTGCGCGCGCTGCTGACCAAGGACATCGACTTCTCATCGGGCCGTGCCGTCGGCTTCTCGTCGGAAAAGTCGGATCAGGTCAGCCAAGCCGCCAACGGTATCGATGACGCTCTCGGCCTCGTCGACATGCCAGTGCCGGACGTCTACTCCGGTGAACTGTCCGAGTTCGTCTTTGCGGCCGGCGTCAAGCTGCTTGAGACATTCAAGCCGGACGTCATGTATCTGTCGACGACGGATTATATCCAGCACAAGGCCGCACCGGGCTCGGAGATCGCCAACACGTTCTACGCCATGATGGACCGCTACGTCGGGCAGCTCGATGCCGCCGGCGCCACGCTGGTGATGACCGCCGACCATGGCATGAACGACAAGCACCTCGGTGATGGCACGCCCGATGTCATCTATCTGCAATCACTGTTCGACGAATGGCTCGGCAAGGCGCAAGCTGTCGGCGGCGCACGCGTCATCCTGCCGATCACTGATCCCTATGTCGTGCATCACGGCGCACTTGGATCATTCGCCACGATCTACCTGCCCGACGACGCTGACGCAGGGGCCCTGATCGGCAAGCTGAAATCAATCGACGGCATCGAGGAGGCCCTCACCAAGGCCGAGGCGTGCGAAAAGTTCGAGTTGCCGACCGACCGGATCGGCGATCTCGTCGTCGTCTCGGGCCAACACAAGGTACTCGGCACCAGCGCCGACCGGCATGACTTGTCCGGCCTCACCGAGCCGTTGCGTTCGCACGGCGGCGTCACGGAACAGACGGTACCGATGATCGCCAACCGCACCGTGACAGCGCCGGACCAGCAACTGCGCAATTTCGACGTGTTCGATGTCGCGCTCAATCGCTGCCAACGCGGATAATCCCATATGCCAACTGCCGAGACCAAGCGTGTGCTCGTCGTGGTGTTCGACGCGCTCAAGCCGCAATTCGTCACGCCCGATCTGATGCCGGAGCTGAGCGCCTTCGCCGCGCGCGGCGTCCGGTGTGCCAACAGCCACTCGACCTTCTTCACGGAGACGCGCGTCAACCAGTCCGCTGTCACGTCCGGCTGCATGGCCTACCAGCACGGTCTCGTTGCCAACCGTTTCGTGGCGCCGGACGTCTCGCCCGACAGCCCACTCAATACCGGCGACGACACCCAGCTTGAGCCGGCCTTCGAGCGCGCCAACGGCCGGCTGATCGGTGTGCCGACGCTCGGTGAGATCCTGTCGAAGGGCGGCAAATCCTACGCCAGCCTCAGCGCCGGCACCCAGGGCGGTGGCCGCTTGATCAATCACAGCGCCGCCGCCGACGGCACTTTCCGATATACGATGCGGCGCCCAGAAGCGTCGTGTCCGCCCGGCGTCGAGAAAAAGATCGAAGACCGCTTCGGCCCACTCCCAAAGTGCGAACTGCCCGCCACGGAGTGGATCACGCGCGCCGTCGATGTCTACCTCGACTACATCGAGCCCGAGGTCCATCCCGACGTTATGCTGCTCTGGCTGTGCGAACCGGATGAGAGCTTCCATTACCTCGGCATCGGCTCGGAGGGGGCCCTCACGACGATCCGCCATGTCGACCACGAATTCGGCCGCATCCTTGAACGCCACCGCGAAGAGATCGATCGCGGCGACTTGCACGTCATCGCGATGTCCGATCATGGCCAGATCACCCTTGCCGGCGAACGCCTCGACATGACGGCGCGCCTTTGCGCGGCGGGCTTCACCGCCGGCACCGTCTTCGACGGTGAAACCGAATGCATTTTCGCAGGCTCAAATGCCGGCGGCATCTGGTTGCGCGATGATGACCCGGCACTGCGCCAACGTCTGGTCACCTGGCTGCATGGCGAAACATGGTGCGGCCCCGTTTTCACCCGCGATGGCACCACCGGCACATTGCTGCTCTCCGACATCTTCCTCGATCATCCGCGTGCGCCCGATATCGCGCTCGTCATGCAAGCGGACGGCGACACGACGGCGCACGACTCATCCTATCCTGCCGGCGGTGGTTCGCACGGCGGCACGAGCCGCCACGAACTGCACAATTTCCTGGCGCTTGGCGGCACCGCTTTCAAGTCCGGCCTCGTCAACGATGCGCCGTGCGGCAACATCGACATCACGCCAACCGTTCTGTCGTTGCTTGGCCTGCCCCTCGCCGACCATTTCGACGGCCGCGTGATCGACGAGGCACTCGCCGACGGCCCCGACCCGGCCGCGCTCAATGCATCAACGACCACCAAAACGTCGACCAACACGAACGGTCCGAAAACCCACCTGACCATCAGCCAGATCGGCCATGCCCGCTATATCGATCAGGCGTGGCGCGATTAGATCGCCGTCTCACGGGCCCACAGGCGTTCAGCCATGACGCCGGCCTGCAATTCGATCGCTTCGAGCGCATCCAGGATCAGGTCCTCGCGGAAACGCCGCCCGACAATCTGCACACCGACCGGCAGGCCGTCGTTGTAACTTGCCGGCACCAGCCCGGCGGGCAGTCCCATGTAGTTGAACGCGAAACTATAGAAGGCGCTACCGAGGACATGCTCAAACCGTGCATCTCCGCCCGGCACATCCGCATTCCAATCAAACGTCGGCTGGAACAGGAACGGCGTCAGCACCAGCGGATAGTCGTCCATAAACATTGTCCACGCCCGCGTGAACCGCGTGCGCTCCGCCATTGCCTTCAGCAGCGCTTCACCGTCATACGGAGGAAAGTGCTCATAGTACTGGTCGAAAATGCGATTGAGCGTTTCCGATCCGAGCCGGCGGATGTCGGCGTCCATCATCACCTTCATCTCGCCGAACAGGCAGCGGTAGCCGACCTCGGCGGCTTCGCGCAGCAGCGGCGGCTCGACCTCCTCGACGATGTACCCTGCCGCGGTGAGCGCCTCGCGCGCGGTATCGAGCGCCTCGGACACGGCCGGATGCAGCTCGAACTCAAACGCATTCTTGGTGAACGCCACCTTGGTGTCAGCCGGCGCCAGGGCTGCGCCTGCAAACGGCACCGGCACGTGCCACGGATCGCGTGGATCCGGCGCAATGATCGCCGGCAATGCCAGGCGCACGTCACGCACTTCGCGACAAATGACGCCCTGTACCGACATCAGCTGCGCCATCAGCCCGCGCTCGGCGGTCTGTGACGGATTGTACGCGGGCACCCGGCCAAAACCAGGCTTCACGGTCGCGGCGCCACAGGCATACGCCGGAAAGCGCAGCGAGCCGCCAATGTCGTTGCCATGATGAATCGGGCCATACCCCATCATCGCCGCCGCCCCGGCGCCTCCCGACGAGCCGCCTGCCGAGGCCTGATCATTCCACGGGCTCATCGTGCGCCCGTAAATCTCGTTATCCGTCGTCGCGCGAAACGAAAACTCCGGCGTATTGGTGCGCCCGATCACGATCGCGCCGGCATTCTGCAGATTGCCCACGATCGGCGCGTTAGCCGGCGCGATGACATCCTTGAACGCGGCCACGCCATTCGTCGTCGCCTGCCCTTCCTGGTCAACGTTGACCTTGATCGTCACCGGCACCCCGTGCAGCGCCCCCACCGCCTCACCGGCCGCCAGCGCCTTGTCCGCCGCCTCGGCCCGCCGCATGGCATCGGCGCCCAGATCCTTGACGATCGCGTTGATCTCACCGTTCGTCGCCCGCACGCGCGCCAAAACCGCCGTCATCGCCTCGACGCAACTGATCTCACGGGCTCGGATCGCCGCGGCCAGCGTGGCGGCGCTCCATTGCCAGACCGGTTTGCTGCGCGCGCCTTCGGAATCGGCCATGCGTCTTCCTCCCAAATAATGCTGTCATCCACCACATTGCCAAACCCGGCGCAGTCAGCCAACAGTTGTCATCAATCGATCACCCTGCAACATCTTTCCCGAAACCCGAAAAAGGAGTTCGCCGTGGCACGTTTCAACCGTCTACTCATCACCGGAGCCGCTGGAAACCTCGGTGGCCATCTGCGCAAGGAGCTGGCGCCGCTCGCGACCCATTTGCGCCTCTCGGACATCAACGACATGGGCGCAGCCTCTGCCAACGAGGAGATTTTCCAAGGCGATGTCGCCGACGCCGATCTGATGATGGAGATCACCAAAGATGTCGATATGGTCGTTCATCTCGGCGGTCAGGCCAACGAACACACCTGGGAAACGGTACTCAACGCCAACATCATCGGCTTCTACAATATGTACGAAGGCTGCCGCAAAAACGGCGTCAAACGTCTGATCTGGGGTAGTTCTAATCACGCCATCGGTTTCTACCCGCGCGAACAGGTCATCGACGCGTCGGTCTATCCGCGCCCTGATACCAACTACGGCGTCACGAAAGTGTTCGGCGAAGGCCTCGCGCAATACTATTGGGACAAGTATAGCCTCGAAACCGTATCGATCCGGATCGGCTCGTGCTTCCCAAAACCGCTCGACCGGCGCATGCTCACAACGTGGTTGAGCTACCCCGACATGACCCACCTCGTCGAGCGCTGCCTGATCGCGCCACGCGTCGCTCACACCGTCATCTACGGCGTCTCCGACAACGACATGAAACTATGGGACAACCACATGGCCGCCCACATCGGCTTCCGTCCCAAGGACAACGCCGAGGTTTACCGCGCCGAGATCGAGGCCGCCCACCCGGACATCGACATCAACGACGCCCGCACCGCCCGCCACGGCGGCCAGTTCGCCTCCGCGCCACATTATGAGGATTGAGGGTAGGAGGACTTTGTCTGCTTCAGCGATGATCTCTCGTATCGAGCTGCTTTCACCGCTCCCCTACTTCGTCGTCTTCGTCTTTGCCTCGGCGCGCAACGGGCCGATGATCTCGTCGAACTCTTCGATCGACTGCGGCCCGACCAGCGCCTTGCCGTTGATGAAAAACGTCGGCGTGCTCTTGACCCCGAACTCCTTGTTCGCGCGCGTCCGCACACCGACGACCTTCTCGAACAGCGCCTCGTCCTTCAGGCAGCTTTCGAATGTCGTCTCGGTAAACCCAAACTCCTTGGCGATCTCGACCAGCTCATCGCGCACGTCATTGCCTTGGAGCCATTGCTGCTGGCGCTCAAAAAGCGTTTCGAGAAACTTGTATTGAACGTCCGGCTTGGAACAGCGCACCAGCAGCGCTGATGCGGCGGCGACGCTCTCCAACGGAAATTCGCGCACGAACATCCGGGCAATGCCGGTGTCGATGTACTTCTTCTTGACCTCGGGCAACAGTTCGCGATGAAACCGTCCGCAGTGCCCGCACGTAATCGAGGCATACTCGATGATCGTGATCGGCGCGTCGGCCTTGCCGAGCACGATTTCCGGCAGGTCTCCCGGCTTTGCCACTTCGGCGGCATCGACGTCGCTGACCGCAGGCGCCGGGCCGTGATTGTGGCCGGCATGCGATCCCTGCGCGCGTGCCGCGTCACCGGCATTGAAAAGACCGATCGCCAGGACGGCGAGCAGCGCCGCAAGCGCCGCCCGATGCCATTGACCGCTATGTCGTCGGGAGTGCAGGCGCTTCATATCTCAATCTCTTCTGTTAAAAGTGGATACGCCGTGACGGGCAGGTGACCGGCCGTCGGATCCCGGCCCGAACATACTGGTTCTCGCCGATCCGCCTTGATGCGGCATCCGGAAAACGATGCCGGCCGCGATGTTGCTCCACCACGCATGCTGCGTGGATGGCGAAACTATGGCACAACCGGTTATGCCACATCTGGCAACTTCGAACATGTTTCCTCACGTCGCATTGCCCGGCACCAAAAAGATAATCCCCGGTTCGAAACCCTGACGTAAACTCTTCCTATCCCGCCCAATCTGGGGTCGCTCGCCGGAGGCGTCCACGAGGGAGGGCGGGGCGCTGGCAAACGCAAGCTGGCGTTATAGCGAGGCCCTGCGGTCCCGCTTGCGTGAGAGTCCCAAGTGCCCGCCGCTTGAAGGGGCGAGTCTCTGCCAAGAATCTTGCACGGGGCGGCAGCCAGCCGCTAAAATAAATTTTACGGATGCGGTTTGCTGTCGCCCGTACCCCAGAGCCCGTCAGCGGCGGGTCAACGTTCATCCCATATGTTGTATCACCTACTCACGCTGTCGTGCGCGATCGGCGATCGATCGCTCTGATGATCGCCGTGACCTCGGTGTTGCGGCACAATTGCGCGCCAACCCACATCACCGGAAGCTGCCGCCATGGATCTCGAACTCATTCGCCTCGACGTTGCCGACCATGTCGCGCTGGTCACGATGGACGCACCGCCGGTCAACGCGCAGAACGCCCAGTTCAACATTGAGATGGCCTACGTCTTCGACTGCATTTCCGACCGCGATGACTGTCGCGTCGCGATCCTGACGGGTGCCGGCAAGGTGTTTTCGGCCGGCGCCGACATGCGCGCGCGCGGCAACCTCGCAGACACCGGCGAGAAGTGGCAGCACAACCGCCGTGCCCGCGAAAGCTACCATGCGATCCGCGAGTGCACGAAACCGGTGATCGGCGCCCTCAATGGGCCGGCGCTCGGGGCCGGCCTCGCCGTCGCCGCGTCGTGCGATATTCTCGTAACCGCCGAGGAGGGGTCGCTCGGACTGCCGGAAATCGACGTCGGCCTGATGGGCGGCGGCCGTCATGCACAACGCCTGTTCCAACACTCGACGTTGCGCCGCATGGCCTTCACCGGCTACCGCGTGCCCGGGCCCGAGCTCTATCGCCTCGGCGTTGTCGAAGCGTGCGTCCCGCGTGACCAGTTGCTCGATGAAGCACGCAAGCTCGCCGACAACATCGCCCAGAAGAGCCCGGCCGCCGTGCGCCTCTCGAAACACTCGATGAACACCATTGAAGAGATGAGCCTGCGCGATGGCTACCGTTTCGAGCAGAACATGACCGTGCAGCTCTCCACGCACCCGGACTCGGCCGAAGCGATGGCCGCCTTCCGCGAGAAGCGCAAACCGAATTTCGGGAGCAGCTAGTGCATCTGCGCACACCATACCGAGAAAGCACCGGGGCGGGAGGCCACGTTTGAGCCCGCGCAGGGGTGCTCAGGTATTCGCGCCATTCCGCTCGCGTGACTTCCGCTTCCAGTGGGTCTCCGACCTCGCGACATCATGGGCGCTTGAGATGGAGATGCTCATCCTTGGCTGGTACGTGCTGGTCACGACCGGCTCGGTCCTGTGGCTGACCGCGATCGGCGCCATGAACTACGGCGGCACCCTGCTCGCTCCGGTCTTCGGTCTCATCGGTGACCGCATCGGCCACCGCAATCTGCTTTGTCTGATGCGGGCCACCTACACGACGCTTGCCGGCACGTTACTGTTTTTATTCGCCACAGAGCAGGCCACGATACCATTGATTTTCATCATCGCCGGTCTGCTCGGATTGGTCCGACCGTCCGACATCGGCGTGCGCAGCGCACTGGTTGCGCACACCATTCCGGCACGGCGCCTGGGTGGCGCGGTTGCCCTGTCGCGCACCACGCACGACTCGGCGCGGATCGTCGGCGCACTCACCGGCGCCGGGCTGTTTGCCGCCTTCGGCATCGCGGCCGCGTATCTTCTGGTCACCGCATGCTACGCCTTGAGCCTGATCATGACGCTGGCGATTTCGGCGCCAGCGAAAGTCAAGACCGGCACCCGTCGCTCACCGTTCCGCGACCTTATCGAGGGTCTGCGTTATGTCTGGATGACGCCGCACATCCAGGCCGCCATGTGGCTTGCCTGCCTCGTCAATTTCACGGCGTTTCCGATAACTTCCGGCCTGATGCCCTACGTCGCCAAAAACATCTACGGCCTCGACCAAACCGGCCTTGGCATGCTGATCGCGTGCTTTGCCGTCGGTGCGTTCATCGGCTCGATCGCTATGGCCGTGATGCGCCGCTCCATGCGCTCCGGTCAAATGATGATCATCAGCTGCGCCGTGTGGCATGCCCTGCTCGTCGCGTTCGTCTTCACCACCGACCTGCGCCTTGGCATGACATTGCTCGTCATCGCCGGCTTCATGCAAAGCCTCAGCATGATCTCGCTCGCATTCATGCTGCTGCGCACGTCGGAGCCGGACATTCGTGGCCGGGTCATGGGTGTGCGCATGCTCGCGATCTACAGCATGCCGATCGGACTGCTGGTCGCCGGCGTGCTCATTCCGAAGTTCGGTTACACTGCAACCGCTGCCGGCTATGCCGGTTCGGGATTTCTCCTGACGCTGTGGATCGCACTCTACTGGCGGCGCAGCGTTTGGGCGCGAAGTGGCGCCGCTAACGCTTAACGACCTGGCTCAGAACCCTACTGACTTAGATGGAGTGATTTCTACTCGCAAACGGCGGCCACCCAGTGCGTCGAACGGCTTGCCCGTAGTTAGACAGTCGCATGGATCGACAAATCCGTGATCGTCGGCGTCTTGCCCGAGAGCGGGTTATTCGGATCCCATTTCAACGTGATATTCTGGAACCGGCCACCAAGCGCATCATAGATCGTGAGATTACCGGCCATGGTATCACCGGCGCCGGTGATTTCCTTCAAGACCTCCACTGCCTGCAGCGTCCCCATGACCCCTGCCACCGCGCCAAGCACGCCGACTTCGGAGCAGTTGAAGACGTTCTCTTCACTCGGTGCGTGCGGGAACAGGCAGCGGTAGGTCGGGTACGGTGTGCCTTCACCGTCTTTCTCATGCGGTTTGAACGTTGTCAGGTAACCATCGAACGGTCCAAGCGCGGCAAACACGAGCGGCCGCCTTGCAAGAAAGCAGGCGTCCGACACGAGATACCGCGTCGCAAAGTTATCCGACCCGTCGGCAACGATGTCATACTGCGATATCAGTTCGATCGCATTCGTCGAATCGATACGCATGTTATGGGGCTCGACGACGACATGGGGATTGAGGCGCGCCACCGTATCCACCGCACTTTCGACCTTCGGCCGGTCAACAGCCGCCGTGTCGTGCGCAACCTGACGCTGCAGGTTGGAGAGCGACACAACATCGTCATCGACGATCCCGATCGTGCCGACGCCGGCTGCCGCCAGATACATGATCAGCGGCGAGCCAAGGCCGCCTGCGCCGATCAGCAGCACGCGGGCCTCCTTGAGCTTTTGCTGACCCTGCCCGCCAACTTCGCGCAGCACCAAGTGACGGCGATAGCGCTCGATCTCTTCAGGGCTGAGTTTACTCATCGCTGTTCCTTCGTCCGCGGTTCGCACCGCAAATCGCTGACCGCCCGGTCATCCCGTGCCCGTCGACCCGAACCCGCCGCTACCGCGCGCCGTATCATCCAGCGTTTGGACCTCGACCATCGCAGCCTGCACCACCGACGCAATCACCGCCTGGGCAATCCGTTCGCCGCGCGCGATCACAAATGGCGCATCGCCATGATTGATCAGTATGACCTGAACCTCGCCCCGATAATCACTGTCAATCGTCCCAGGTGTATTGAGCAACGTTACACCGTACTTGTGCGCGAGGCCCGACCGCGGCCGGAGTTGCATCTCGAAACCGTCCGGGATTGCAAATGCAAGCCCCGTCGGTACCAAGGCACGGGCGCCCGGTGCCAGCAACAGCGGCGCATCTTCGGCCAATGCGGCGGCCAGGTCCATCCCCGCTGAACCGGTGGTCTGATAGGCCGGCAGAGCCAGCCCTTCGCCATGCGGCAGCCGCTGGATGTGCACTTCGATCATGTTAGTCGGCTCGCTCATCGGGACGGTGTAGCGCAGTCACGCGCGATGAGCCAGCGCATGCTCGCCGGCAGCAAGCACCAGCCGTTCAGCGACCTCGATTTTGCTCATTCGCGGCCAATCATCGACGCTGCCGTCAGCCTTGACGACATGCACCTCGTTGTGATCGCCGCCCATGATGCCAGTCCTCGGCGACACATCGTTCGCGACAATCCAATCGCAACCTTTTCGCACCCGTTTCGCCGTCGCATGCTTGATGACGTGCTCGGTCTCTGCGGCAAACCCGATCACCAGTTGCGGCCGCTCGCCGGCCGGCAGCTGCGAAACCGTCGCCAGGATATCCGCATTCTCGACCAGCTTCAGCTGCGGCGTGCCCTTGCGGCCCTTCTTGATCTTTTGATCCGCCGAACCATCAACCCGCCAGTCAGCGACAGCCGCCGTGAACACGGCAATGTCCGCTGGCAACGCAGCCTCGACCGCGGCCAGCATATCCGCCGCGCTTTCCACGTTGATCGTCTCGACGCCAACCGGCGCGGCCAGCTTCGTTGGCCCCGAAACAAGCGTGACCTGCGCGCCCAGCCCGGCCGCCGCCGCCGCAATCGCATAGCCCTGCTGCCCGGACGACCGGTTTGCGATATAGCGCACCGGATCGATCGCCTCGTGCGTCGGACCCGCCGTCACCAGGAAGCGCAGGCCCTGCAACGGCACTGCTCGACCGCCAGAAAGCTGCGCCTCGATGGCATCGAGAATTTCCGCGGGCTCCGACATCCGCCCCGCACCAGCCTCGCCGCTTTCCGCCATTTCGCCAACGCCCGGTCCGATGAACGATATGCCGTCCCCTTTCAACGTCGCGACATTACGCACCGTCGACGGATGCGCCCACATCCGCGGATTCATGGCTGGCGCCACCAGCACTGGCTTATCCGTCGCCATTAACACGGACGCCGCGAGATCGTCAGCATGACCGCCGGCCATCTTGGCCAGAAAATCCGCACTCGCGGGCGCCACGACAACGAGATCGGCTTCCCGCGACAGCCGGATGTGGCCGATCTCGCGCTCGTCATTGAGGTCAAACAGATCGGTGAATACGCGATCGTTGCTCAACGCGCCGACCGACAACGGTGTGATGAACTGCTGTGCCGCCCCGGTCATGACACAGCGCACCGCGACCCCCCGGTCGCGCGCGCGCCGGATCAGCTCAAGGCATTTATAAGCTGCGATCCCCCCGGTGATGATCAGCAGGATACGATGTTTATTCGCCGTATTCGACATTCGGACAGACCCTAAGTCGGTGAAATTGAGCGCAATCTAGCACAGATGCCCCATGAAGACGGTTAACCGCCTCGGCCACGGGATGCGGCCTTCTCCGGCCTACTTAACGACGAAATCGAGTCCCGCCTGGCTCAACACATCGGCACCGCCTGCCGTTACCAGGCTGGTCCGGCCCGGCGTCGCAGCCAGGCCGCTCTCATCATCAAAGATGATCATGTGCAGAAAATAGACCATTCCGGGTTGTATGATCACGGGATTGTCCTTGTAGGCCATGAACCCGTCCATCCAGATCGGCGCATACGTCGTGCCGAGCGAATAGCCACAGGCGTTCAAGCGAAACTTGCCAAGCCCGGCGGCATCGAGCGTGCGTGCATGCGCATCGAAAACATCGCCAATCGTATTGCCGGGCTGCAAAGCCGCCTCGCAGGCCAGCAACGCGTCAGTGCCTGCCTTCCAAAGCTCGTGCTGGCGCGGTGGCGGCTTGCCAATACCGATCGTCTGCATCATTGCCGCGTGGTAATGCCGGTAAGCGCCGGCGAATTCGAGCGTCAACTGATCGGTTGCCTGCAAACCCCGGCGCCCCGTGTAATTCCGGCACATCATCGCCCCCGGGCCGGAGCCGACAATGAATTCATTGCCCGCGGCATCACCGCCGCCGCGATAAATCGCACTGTGCATGTCGGCCAGGACGTCGCCCTCGCCAACGCCCGGCCCAGCGCGATCAATCGCAGCTTGCCAGGCCGCATCACAAAGTTCAGCGGCACGCCGCACATAGGCGATCTCGGCTTCGCTCTTGATCAACCGCAACGCATTGACGAGTTGCGAAGCATCCTCAAGGGTCGAAAATCCGTCAAGCGCCGCATGCAGGCGCCGGCCGTTGTGCGCCGTGAGGCCATAGCTGTCATACTCGACGCCAAGCTTGGCGCCGCCAAGCCCGAGTTCGACAAGAATATCGCGCAGATCATTGGCCGGATTGGCATCGGCGCCGTCGACCCAGACCCGGATATCATCAACAATCGACGTAAAGGCCGCCTGACGCTGATCCGCCGAGCGGGTCAGAAGCACAAAGCGACCGTCTGCCGTCATCACTAGGCACTGGAAAAAGCAAAAGCCGAACGTGTCATAGCCGGTCAGGTAGTACATCGACTCCTGGCGAAACATCAGCAACGCATCGAGCCCGGCGTCTTTCAATCTGGCACAGGCGGCCCTGCGCCGCTCCGCAAACTCGGTATCCGAAAAGTGTAGGTTCTTATCCATGCTTGCGCCAGTCTCTAAGCCAGAACGGTTGCACCCCAATCCAATCATGACCGCGCACTAGCTGCCGCTCAAGCATTTATCGCCTACCTGCCAGCAGCCTGCCCCTCTAACACTGGTCACCGGCACGTGATGCCGGATAGAATTTGGTAGAGACCTTAACCTAGGGAGACACATAGGATGACGGCAAAACGTATGGCGCTCGAAATCGGCATGGGCACCGATGTCCGTGGTGGTGACAGCACCAAGGCGGCCGCGCGGGCCCTGCGGGATGCGCTGTGGCGCAATTCGTTGTCAATCGCCAAGGCACTCGGCCAGGATCCGAAGGACATGCTCGTCGACATCCGCATCGGTGTGCCGAACCCGGAAACGGTTCGCCGCGACGAAGTGCTCTCCGTCGTGCCCTACGGAACGCCTGAACTCACCGTCATCGAGGGCGGTTTGGAAATGGCCAATGAAGACAACAGCGACGTCATGCTGCTGGCCCACGCCGCCGTGATCGTGCGCCTGGACGTAGCGTAAGGGGAAACAGACATGGCTGAAAAACGCGCAATTCTCGAGATGGGTTCAGGCGCCGCCCTCCATGGCGGCGATTACACCAAGGCTGCAACCCGGGCCGTCTACGATGCCATCCATCACAGCTCGCTGACCTTCATCAAATCGCTTGGCCTCGACAGCAAGAAGATGAACGTGATGGTAACGATCGGCGTCCAGAAACCAGAGGAAGTTGATCTAGACGCCGTCAAAGCATGCCTGCCGCATGGCAACGTATCTGTGTCAGCCCGACTCGGCGGTTTGGATGTGCCCAACGAAGAGCATGGCGACATCACCGTGATAGCCAGTGCGGCAATCGATGTGCGCTACGACTTCGACAATCGATAACCTCAATTGGTGCCAGGACATGCCGCCGGCTGGCTCACGCCTGGGACCGCAACGATCGGAGTTTTGAGCGATGCGCATACACAATCTTTACACCGACGAAGACGGCGAGACGCATTTTCGCGATATCGAGGTCGAATGGGAAAGCGAAAGCAATTTCAGCAAATATTCGGCGCGCCTGCCGGCCACCGGCATCATCTTTCGTGAGACGTCAGGCGACTATGATCTGGACTGGCATCCCGCGCCGCGCCGTCAGTACATTATCAATCTGGACGCCGGCGCGCAGTTGACCGCCAGCGATGGCGAAGTGCGCACCATCAACGCCGGCGAAGTCATTCTTGTCGAAGACACAACCGGCAAGGGCCACCTGTCGAAGTCCGTTGGCGGCCAAATGCGCCACTCGATCTTCGTGCCGATCGACTAGCGACTTCGCAATGCTTCCGACGGGGTCTAACCCGTCGGCCCCTTCATTCCCGAGCGCTCCTCCAGGCGATCCGTCGCCGGCGGCGGCGCCGGAGAGAGGGCCGATATCTCAGCACGCAACTCCGGTGTCATGTCGATCTTTTCGCTGTCCAGCGCTGGTGCGAGCTGCTCGACATTGCGCGCGCCGATGATTGGCGCCGTCACCGCCGGATGCCCACCAACCCAGGCAGCTGCAAGACTGACAGGGTGGACTCCCATGCCGCGCGCGAACTCGGTGAACGCAGCGGCCGTTTCATAGGTGCCATCCGCGCCATAGCGTTGCGCATAGCGCTTGTCCGCCACCAGCCGCCCTTCATTGGGGCGCATGTCCGGGCCATACTTACCACTAAGCATACCGGCGCCATTCGGACTGTAGGTAATGACACCAACGTTCTCGGATTGTGCCATCGGCAACAGTTCGACCTCGACCTGGCGCTTGACGAGCGAGTACATCGGCTGAATGACATCGACCCGTGACCAGCCACGCCGCTCGGAGATCCCGAGCGCTTTCGCCACCTGCCATGCGGCATAGTTGCTGGCGCCGATGTATAGCACCTTGCCGGATTGCACGACGCTTTCCAGCGCTCGCAACGTTTCTTCAAGCGGCAGGCTGTTGTCGAAACGGTGCATGAACAGGACATCAATGCGATCGGTATTGAGCCGTTTAAGACTAGCCTCAACAGCCCGGACGATATGACGGCGATTGCCACCGCGGGCGTTGATGTCGTCACCGGTCGGGCCATGACACTTGGATGTAATCACGAGATCATCGCGCTCACCAGCCATCACCCGGCCAAGAATCTCCTCCGACTTTCCGCCAACGTAGACATCGGCACAATCGAAGAAATTCACGCCGCGCTCGCGGCACGCACGAAACATGCGGTCGGCTTCATCTTCGCTGGCATCGCCACCAAACGACATCGTGCCGAAGCAGAGCTCCGACACCTTAACCCCCGTCGCACCAAGTGCTTTATACTTCATCGAAATCTCCCGGATACTCGTGTCTCAAGCACACCTTAGCTTTCAGCCGCTTCAAACCGATAGACCTCATTGCAAAACTCGCAGGTAATGGCGACCTTGCCGTCGTCATCTTTCATACTCTCGATGTCGTTTTCCTGAAACGATCCGATAAACGTCTCGACCCTTTCGCGCGAACAGCGGCAAAACGCTTCAAACGGTTGCGGCTGCGACGCGCGCACGCCCTCTTCATGAAACAGGCGGTAGAGCAAGCGCTCGGAACTGAGCGTCGGGTCAATCAGTTCATGATCTTCGACCGTCGAGGCGAGTATCGAAACGCGCTGCCAATCATCTTCGCGCTCGCCCTGTAACCAGTTTGAATTGCCGCCTTCGTCTTCGTCAGCCTCCTCGCGCCCGCCGACTGGAGAGACGTATTGCACCATGATGCCGCCGGCCCGCCAATGCCAGTCACCATCCCCGCCGGCGCCGGAATGGTGCCGTGCAATCGCCAAACGCACGAACGTCGGCAATTGTTCGGACTGGCGAAAGTACGCGTTGGCCGCCTCTGAAAGGTCATTGTTGTCCAAGCTGACGATGCCTTGATAGCGATCCATATAACCGCCCGGATCAATCGTCAGCGCCATGTGCCCGCTTCCTATCAATGCCCCGTAGTTACCCGCGTTCGCATCAACCTCGGCGCGGCGTTCGTCATCAAAACTGGCATAGCCGCGCAGCTTGCCTGGCGCTTCGAAATTGGCAACGAGGAACCCCAACGGACCATTGGTCTGCGTCTGCAAAATAAGATTGCCGCTGAATTTCAAGGTGGAGCCAAGCATGGCGGTTAATGCCAAGGCCTGGCCAAACACCTCACTCACCGGATCGGGATAATCGTGACGCTTCAAGATTTCGTCAGCAAGGGGCCCGAAGCGTACTAGCCGTCCCAGCGCCCGCGACTTATCTGTCGTGAACGGCAAAACGTAGTCGTCGGCAAGGACGCCGGGCTTTGTCTGAGCTGTCATCCTGACTTCCAAAGCTGCGTTTTCTTCTATCTCTGAGAACGAGCGGCAGCCAAAATCCGACTAGTCGAACTTGCCCTTCGGAAGCGCGATCTCTAGTTCAGGCCGCCGAGACACCATGCCAGGATGGCCTTTTGCGCATGTAACCGGTTTTCGGCCTCGTCAAAGACGACCGATTGTGGACCGTCAATAACATCAGCGGAGACTTCGTGGCCACGGTAAGCCGGCAGACAGTGCATAAATACAGCGCCCGTGGCTGCTTGAGCCATCAAACTGCTGTCGACAGCAAAAGGTGCAAGCAGCTGCTTGCGATAAGCCTCGTCGGTCTGCCCCATCGACACCCACGTATCGGTGACAACGCAGTGTGCTCCTACGACTGCGGTCTGGGGATCATCCGTCACTTCCACATCCGCACCCGCCGCGCGAGCGGCATCGATCACGGCCTTGTCCGGTCTCAGTTGACCCGGGCAGGCAATGGCGAGCTTGAATTTGAAAGCCGCGGCAGCATGCATCCACGACGTGGCAACGTTGTTGCCATCGCCGACCCAGGCAATCTTTTGGCCTGAAATGTCGCCCAGGCTTTCCTCGAATGTCATGATATCGGCCATGACTTGGCAAGGATGACTGAAGTCCGTCAGGCCATTGATGACCGGGATGCTGGCGTTTTCGGCAAACTCAACCAGGGTGTCGTGGCTGTTGGCACGCAACATGATGGCATCTACGTAACGCGACAGCACATTCGCGGTGTCGGCGACGCTCTCGCCACGGCCGAGTTGCAGGTCACCATGGTTGAGAACAATCGTCTGGCCGCCGAGCTGGCGCATCGCGACATCAAACGAGACGCGCGTCCGGGTCGATGGCTTTTCAAAGATCATCGCAAGCACCGCATCTGAAATACCAGCCGGTAGCAGACGCTCCGGAGGGCGCTTTCCCGCTTTCTTCAGGTCGTGCGCAGCAGTGACAATCGTGCGGAGATCTTCAGCGCCGATCGCGTCAATATTGAGAAAGTGTCGAGGGCGCTGTCCGGCACTCGCTTTAGTGTCTAAACGTCTTTGCACGGCAATGATCCGTTAGCCTTTGACTGGCGGTTCTGCAGAATGCGAGGCGCTCAATCGTTTTTGAGTTTTGTGAATGCTGTCGAAATTCGATTGACGGCATCGACGAGTTCTTCGTCCGTCACATTGAGCGGCGGGATGAGGCGCATGACATTGTCACCTGCAACCACAGTGAGAAGCTTTTCGTCGAAACAGGCGTTGACGACATCACCAAGCGGCGCCTTGAGCTTCAACCCCACCAACAATCCTTGACCGCGAATTTCGTCAAGCATGTCAGGATGTTCGTCTTGCAGGCGGGCGAGTTCCTGCCGCAATCGCAAGGCCTTGTTGCGCACCCCTTCAAGGAACCCATCTTCAAGAACTGTATCAAGCACTTCGGCCCCAACGGCGACCGCCAGCGGATTGCCACCAAACGTAGAGCCGTGCGTTCCCGGTACCATGCCCTGGGCGGCATCGTTCGTTGCCAACACTGCGCCCACCGGAAAACCGCCGCCAATGCCTTTCGCGATTGTCATGACATCGGGCGAGATCTCGGCCCACTCATGCGCAAACAGCTTGCCGGTACGGCCGACGCCGGTCTGCACCTCGTCCACGATCAGCAAAATACCATGCTCGTCGCATAGTTGCCGAAGCCCCTGCAAAATCTCGACGGGCACATCCCGGATACCGCCTTCCCCCTGGATCGGCTCGATCATGATCGCCGCGGTCTCCGGGCCGATCTTGGCACGCGTCGCCTCCAAATCCAGCGTCGCGACGCGATCAAAACCGGGCATCTCGGGGCCAAACCCCTCAAGGTGCTTGGGATTGCCGGCGGCCGCAATCGTCGCCAACGTTCGACCATGAAAGCAGCCCTCGAACGTAATAACGCGATTACGCTCAGGATTGCCTTTGGCGAAATGATAGCGGCGCGCAAGCTTGATCGCGCCTTCACAGGCTTCGGCGCCCGAATTGCAGAAAAATACGGCCTCGGCGAACGTGTTCGCTACGAGTTTTTCAGCCAACTTCTCTTGGCCGTCGATCCGGTAGAGATTGGATGTGTGCCAAACCTTGCCGGCCTGCTCGCCGAGCGCCTTGACGAGACGTGGGTGGGCATGCCCGAGCGTGTTGACGGCAATGCCGCTGCCAAAATCCAGGTATCGGTCACCATTTTTGGCGATCAGCCAGGCGCCTTCGCCCCGGTCAAATACGACGTTGATACGTCCGTAGGTGCCCATGACGGCAGGACTGGGTCCCGCGGTTGTTGTTTCCGCTGTCGTATTCATCGTGGTCGGCTCCGCTGACGCAGGCTTGCAACATGCGCACGATGTTCCATACGTCTCGATCGCGGCGCACAAACCAAAATGCCGCCCATCGAGAGGGCGGCTCGGGTCGTTTAAAACAGCGTATTCCCGCTATGTTCACATGTCAATTCATGACAACTGCCGGTACCTGCGCGCGCCTGCATCAGCACATCGAGGCCTGTCAGCGCGACATGTTGCGCTTGTTGGCGGATATACACAGAACAACCTGGATTGTTGCGAATGAGCAACGACTGACTCGCAGAGCGGACCAGCCAACCAAACGAGGGCTTGTCGTGCAGATGCCATCCGGCCTAGTTTCCGTCATCCGCTTCCGGCAATGTCCGTTCGACATCGCCAGTGTTCATGTAACGAGCGGTCATCCGAATTTGAGCCTGTAGCTCGTTCGGTCTGTAACGCGTTTGTGCGTCCTAGTTTTAGTATCCCAGTTCAGCGTCAGTGATCGGTTTTCCGCGTTCGATCTCCTATGGGAGTCGTCCTGCGCACGATCAGTAGTTCCTGCATTCAACCATTAGGTTTGAGTGTTGCTTGATTCTGTAAGGAGGGACAAGCATGTCCTGGACAGACGATCGCGTCGACCTTTTGAAAAAACTCTGGTCAGAAGGCCTCAGCGCCAGCCAGATCGCGGGCCGCCTGGGTGGCGTCACTCGCAATGCCGTTATTGGCAAAGTTCACCGCCTTGGACTCTCCGGGCGCGCAACGACATCTCGCATGAAGTCGATCCGGCCGCGGGTCAGAACCAGCGCCCCACGGCGTCAACAACAGCGGCCGAACTTCAAGCAGCTCGGCAATCCGGCATTTCGCAACCTTTACCAGGGCGAAGCTGAGCCATTTGTGCCAGCGCCGGAGGAGATCGAAATTCCGCTCGCCGAGCGCAAAGACCTGCAGGATTTGACCGAGAATGATTGCCGTTGGCCAATCGGGGACCCGCAGCATGACGACTTTCACTTCTGCAATCGCGGCAAAGTACCCGGGCTGCCGTACTGCGAATTCCACGCCAAACGTGCCTTCCAACCACCGCAGGCACGACGTCGCAACGGTGCCGGCGCCAAACCGGAATCGAAACCGGTCCTTGCCAAACCAACCGTCAACGAACCCGTTGATGCATGAATAGAGGGGCTGTCTCAGCGTTAACGCTGGATAGCTGATGCCGGGGGGCATCTAAGATGGGACGGAGGCGAGCCTTCGTCCCATTCTTTGTTTGTGGCACATCTTGATTTAAAGACAGGTTAGCTGCCAGCTACTTCAGTTTTCACCAAAGATATAACCGGCACCGCGCACTGTGCGGATCAGATCAGCCTCCTTGCCATGCACCAAAGCCTTGCGCAGTCTGCCGATGTGAACGTCAACCGTACGTTCATCAACATAGCCGGCGTTGCCCCAAACACCGTCCAAGAGCTGTGAGCGGGATAAAACGCGCCCCTTACGCTCCATCATGAATTCGAGCAGCCGATACTCTGTCGGGCCAAGTCGGACATCGCGCCTGCCGCGCTTCACGCGATGGGCCACGCGATCGAATTCGACATCGCCGACGCTCAACACATCCGCGATCCGCTCCGGTGATGCGCGTCGCAGGATCGCTTTCACGCGTGCAAGCAATTCCGGCAATGAGAACGGCTTGACGACGAAGTCGTCGGCGCCCGTGGACAAACCGCGAATGCGATCACTTTCCTCACCGCGGGCCGTCAACATCAGGATCGGCATCGCACTTGTTTCCTGGCGGCCGCGAAATCGGCGGCAAAGTTCGATGCCCGAAACCTGCGGTAGCATCCAGTCCAAAACGACAAGATCAGGCACTTCTTCGGCAACGAGCAACTCGGCTTCCTCGGCGCTTTCGGCGACGCGCACGTCATAGCCTTCTGCCTTCAGGTTGTAAGCCAGCAACTCGGCCAGCGCTTGCTCATCTTCAACAATCAATAGTTTGGCACTCATTGCTGACTAACCTCCGCCACCCCACGCGACTGAGACCTTCAATTCTGATCGTTGATCCCGATCATTGTCTTGGCCGTGTCGTCGCCTTTTGGCCGGTCGGGACCGATTTCGGTACCATGCACGAGGAAGTGGATCGTCTCGGCAACATTAGTCGTATGATCGCCGATCCGTTCGATGTTCTTTGCGGCGAACAGCAGGTGTGTGCACAATCCGATATTGCGCGGATCTTCCATCATGTATGTTAGCAACTCGCGAAAGATCGAATTGTACATCGCATCGAGTTGCTCATCCCGCGACCACACGGAAAGCGCCAGGTCAGCATTGCGGTTGGCGTAGGCGTCCAGCACGTCTTTCAATTGGATAAGGGCTCGATCGACCATATTTGCCAAACCGTTCATCAATGGTTTTGGAAATTGCTCCGCTGCGATCGTTCGAGATCTTTTCGCAATGTTTTTTGCGAGGTCGCCGATACGTTCGAGATCACCCGTGATTTTCAGAGCCGCCATTATGCGCCGCAAATCCTCGGCAAGCGGCGCCCGCAAGGCGATCATCTGGATCACCTGACTCTCGATATCAGCCTGCAGGCGATCGATCTCTTCATCCGATTGGATAACCCGCTCGGCGAGTTGCGGGTCGTGTTTGTGCAACGCATCGAATGCCCGCCCCAGATTGTGCTCCGTCAAGCCACCCATCTGGGCAATCTTGTGGTCAAGCAACTGAAGCTCTTCGCGATAAGCTTTTGCGACGTGCTGGCTCATGTCTTTTTTCAACCAATGTTAGGGTCCGGGGTCTGGTGCCGGCGTTATTGAGGTCTGATGTCACAAAAATCGCAACAGGCCTGCAACGTTACCCTGTCCGGCCCATGATATAATCCTGGGTTCGTGGGTCTCGGGGGCTGGTAAAGATCTGTCCGGTTTCACCTTCCTCGACGAGATAGCCAAGGTGGAAGAACGCGGTTCGCTGCGACACACGCGCAGCCTGCTGCATGGAATGTGTGACGATAACGATCGTGTAGTTCAGGCGCAATTCGTGGATCAATTCCTCGATAATCGCTGTTGCGATTGGATCGAGCGCAGAACACGGCTCGTCCATCAAAATGACGTCCGGCTGGGTCGCAATCGCGCGCGCAATACAGAGGCGTTGCTGCTGCCCGCCGGATAACCCGGTGCCAGGCTCATGAAGGCGATCCTTGACCTCTTTCAGCAGGCCAGCACGTTCGAGACTGGATTCGACGAGTTCATCGAGCTCGATCTTGGTCGACGTCAGCCCGTGAATGCGCGGTCCGTAGGCGATGTTTTCATAAATCGACTTGGGAAACGGATTGGGTTTCTGGAACACCATGCCGACCCGAGCACGAAGTTCCACAACATCGAGATCGGGCGCATAGATATCTTCGCCATCGAGCGTTATCCGGCCGGCGACACGGCAAATATCGATGACGTCATTCATGCGATTGAGACACCGCAGGAAAGTGGATTTTCCGCAACCCGACGGGCCAATCAAGGAGATCACCTGTTTGTCGGGGATTTCCAGATCAACGCCAAAGAGCGCCTGTTTGGCACCGTAGTGCACATCAACGCCTTGGCTGGTAATCTTGGCGGGCCGATCAATTGGCGGGACCATTGGCTTCGCCGCCATGGATAATTCGGGCATCGGAGAGAGTTCCATTCGATTTTTTCCTTATCGATCCTGAGGCCGATTTGGCGATCACATCTACCATCGCCGCTCAAACCGTCGCCGCATCAGAATGGCGAGCAAATTCATTGCAATCAGGAACAGCAAAAGCACCACGATTGCCCCGGCGGTCTTCATCTCGAACAGACGCTCGGGAAAATCTGACCATTGGTAAATCTGTACCGGCAATGCAGTTGCCGGCTCTGTAATACCCGAAGGAATCTCTCGGATAAATGCAAACATGCCAATCATAAGCAGCGGCGCTGTTTCGCCAAGCGCTTGCGCCATCCCGATGATCGTTCCCGTCATAATGCCTGGCATGGCAAGAGGTAAAACGTGATGCGAGACGGTCTGGACTTTCGACGCGCCGACACCCAAGGCCGCTTCTCGGATCGACGGCGGCACCGCTTTGATGGCCGCGCGAGAAGCAATGATGATCGTCGGGAGCGTCATCAGCGCAAGGACAATGCCACCGGCCAGTGCCGTGGACCGGGGCACTCCGAAGAAACCAATGAAGACAGCTAGGCCCAATAGTCCAAACACGATCGACGGAACGGCTGCCAGATTGTTGATGTTGACCTCGATGAAGTCCGTTATGCGGTTCTTGGGGGCAAACTCTTCCAGGTAGATGGCCGCCATGACGCCGACCGGAAAAGCGAGCAGAAATGTAACGAGCATCGTCCAAAAACTGCCGACGACCGCGCCCCAAATGCCCGCAATCTCAGCTTCACGAGAATTGCTCGAGAACAGGAAATTCCAATTGATCGCGCGTGAAATTTGGCCGGTGGAGCGCAACTGCTCCAACCATACGGCCTGCTTGTCATTGATGCGTCGCCCATCTTCACTCGTCAGCAACCGTTCGAGCTGCCACGTGCCGCTGGCAGCAGGCTTATCCGACCTCAGCGGCAGGATCGCAGAACCGACGATCCGATCACCAGATGCCCGCTCCACTTTGACAACGCCGCCCGCGATGCGCACAAAGAAACTTGGCAGCTCAGAAGTCAACTCGCCAAATCCGCCAGGCGCATTGGCACGCTTTGAGAGCGTCTCCGCTCTGCCCGTAAAATCCGCAACCTGCGTTCGATACCCGGCAAGCCTGGCTTCAAGAGTCTTGCGAGCTTGCTCGGTGAGATCCTTATTCCGGAGCCGACTTTCGAGAGCGGTAACCCCACGGCCTTGTGCCACAGCCTGTTGGCGCAGGGCCGATGAAGCATCGCGCAGAGATTGCTTGATCGTTGACACGATGATTTGGAACGCGTTCGAGTCGACGAAAATTTCGACCTTGCCGTCCTGAGCGATTGGTCTTGCCGTGCCTGCCGATGGCAAACGTTCAAACATGTCGCCGAAGCCCTTGATCCAAAGATCCACGTCGTCCGATGCTAGAAGTGCAGTCGATCTTGTCTGGCCAAGAAGCGACGGATCAGCCATGACGGATCGGCGCAGTGACAGCGCTGCGCCATCACTGATCAACTTGTAGAGTGCGCGCTTGTCGCTTCGGCTTGTTGCGCTTGGTACTGCCCGCCGTAGCGATCTCTTGACAAGGCCGCCGAATTCGCCGCCACGGATCGTCTCCGCATCCGCGTCGGCCGCGATACCGATCGTTGCCGTATCAAGCTGAACAGGTAGCGTTATGTATGTTTCGCGCATCGCCCCGACGGCGTTGCCAAGGACGGTTGAGAGAAGCGCCAGCAGAGCCAGCACCGCCAGCGCAATCGCCGCGATGCCGGCCAGCTTGAAGCGGCGCTCAAACCCGTAACGGCGGCGCAACCGACGATGCGCCGCATCGGTAGTGTGAACGCTGCTTACGGGCCCGACGTCGTTGGCTGTCGCGTCACTCATGACCCGCCTCCGCGTTCGATTGCTGCTGCCGACCGGCGGCACGGCAAGGGGCGGGGGTGGTGGCGGGCGATCTGGTAACATTCGCTGCACACCGGGCGGTGATGGGGATGATGATGAAGGTGGGG
>JAGDYV010000057.1:0-54616 GCA_049116495.1 Hyphomicrobiaceae bacterium
CTGCTGCTCAAACAGCATGGCATCAACGTCGCGCCAATCGATGACACGATGTTGCTGTCGTATGCGCTCGATGGCGGGCAGAGCGGCCACGGCATGGATGATCTCAGCCAGCGCCATCTTGGACATACCTGCATTCCGTTCAAGCAGGTGATCGCGCTTGCCCCGGGCAAGAAGGTTGCCGACAAGACGTTTGCCGGCGTACCGATCGACAAGGCGGCCGAGTACGCCGCCGAAGATGCCGACGTAACGCTCAGGCTTTGGATGATCTTGAAGCCGCGCATCGTGGCAGAGCGCATGGTCACGGTCTACGAAACGCTAGAACGACAACTTATGCCGGTGATTGTCGAGATGGAGCACGCCGGCATCCACGTCGACCGCACCGTCCTGGCGCGGCTCTCGGCAACGTTTGCGCAACGCGCCGCGCAACTCGAAGATGAAGTCTATGAACTGGCCGGCGAGAAATTCAATCTCGGTTCGCCGAAGCAGCTTGGTGAACTTCTGTTCGACCGTCTCAAACTTCCCGGCGGCAAGAAGACCAAGACCGGACAATGGGAGACGCGGGCGACGTTGCTTGATGACCTTTCCAACAACGAGGAACTTCCCGAGGACGCGCGCACGCTGATCAATACGATGCTCGAATGGCGCCAGATGACGAAGCTGCGCTCGACCTATACCGACGCGCTGCCGCACCACATGCACCCAACGACGAAGCGCATCCACACCAGCTACTCGCTGGCGGCGACAACAACCGGGCGACTGGCATCGACAGACCCCAACTTGCAGAACATTCCGATCCGCACCAAGGAAGGCCGCGAGATCCGCACCGCGTTTGTTGCGGAAAAGGGCAATAAGCTGCTGTCGGCCGACTACTCGCAGATTGAACTGAGGGTGCTGGCGCACATCGCCGACATTCCGCAATTGCGCCAAGCGTTCGACGATGGCCTCGATATCCACGCGATGACGGCGTCGGAAATGTTTGGCGTGCCGATCGAGGGCATGCCGGCCGAAGTGCGCCGCCGTGCCAAGGCGATCAATTTCGGCATCATCTACGGCATCTCGGCGTTCGGCCTCGCCAACCAGCTGAGCATCCCGCGCAGCGAGGCGGCAGAGTATATCAAGACATACTTCGAGCGCTTTCCGGGCATTCGCGACTACATGGACCAAACCAAGAAGTTCGCCAAAGACAACGGTTTCGTCCAGACGATTTTCGGGCGCAAGGTACACTACCCGGAGATCAACACGCGCAATCCGTCCGCGCGGGGTTTCTTTGAGCGCGCCGCGATCAATGCGCCAATCCAGGGCTCGGCGGCAGATATTATCCGCCGCGCTATGATCCGGATGCCGCGCGCGCTTGCCGACGCCGGCCTGGCGGAGAGCGCACGCATGCTGTTGCAGGTGCACGATGAGTTGGTGTTCGAAGTTGCAAAGAAGGACGTCGACAAAACACTTGATGTCGTGACGTCGGTGATGGAAGAGGCGCCGTCACCGGTTCTGAAACTGGCCGTTCCGCTCAAGGTCGACGCCGCAGCGGCTGACAACTGGGACGATGCGCATTAGTTAGAGCGCCGGCTTTGCAAGACGCAGACGTTGTGGGCCCCTGCCGGCGATGCGTTCCAATTCGCCGGCAACCTCCATTTCGAGTTTGACCGTCGTTGTGTGCCAGCCAACGGAGCCGAGCTTTGCTAGATGGTCCGCCGAAAGACGGTCTTTGACGGCGCCTGGCAAATCCTTGAAAAGTAAACCCGTATCGCCCGCCTCTTTGACGGCGGAGATAATCGCCGACCGCACGGTATCGAATTTCCATTGCGGTATGCGCGTCACGCCATCCCGGTCCTTGGTGGGCGTACGGCAGATCCTTTTTGGTTCGTCATTCATCAACCGGCGACCTTCAAACTGATCACTGACCGAGATTGTGGCGGAACTGAATGCCCCAGTGCCCGCTCTGACAGGTGGCGATCCAGATGGCCTGATAGGGCGTATCGGCGTTGCCGGATGCATCAACGCGACGAAAACCGACCTTGAAGACAACCGAAGAAACCGACCGGGCGACCTCGTCGATCTGATCAAATTCGGTATGGCTCCAGTCAGGGTCGGTGGTCAGAATGTTCTCCCAAGGCGTCGCGACGGTGGTGCCGCATGCCGCCGCGTCCTCGATGAACTGTGTCACGCCGTTGTAGTTTTGATAGACAAAGGGATAGTTCAGCGTCACGCGATAAACATCAAGGTCGCGTTCATTGATGGCCTGCGCATGCCGTTCGATGACGTCGCGGGCTTTGTCCATCGCTACGTCCCCCACTGACATCTACTCCTGTCAGGCAGCACTCGAGGCGAACGAGCCGGGCTTGGCGCCATAGATGCCGCCCTTCTCCCATGCTTCCACATATTGCTCGACGGACAACGTCCAGGGGTTTTCCATGTTTTCATCGAAGTATTCTATGAGGACCCCATCCGGCGCGTACATCGACAACAGCACCGTACCACCATCGTCGCCACCGCATTCGGTATGTGGCAGGGCATCCGGATTGGCGAGCGCGTAGTCGCCCTTCTTGCGAAAGATGTACTTGGATGAGCCATCTGGTTGCATCTCGTTGAGATGCTGCTCGCCTTCGAGAATCATGGTCATCGTCGAAGCGACATGCCGGTGACGACGGCAATGCCCACGCCCTTTGGCGTAGCGCAACAACATGTCCAGCCGACCGCTTGAAATATCGTAGCCGAGCAGGCTGAACTCAAAATCCACCTTGTACTCCGTCTCCTCGGGGTCCGTCACGCGGCGCCATTCGACCTTGTCGAGGTCGTAGCTGTCAGAAATCTTAACCATGCCCTTTCGCCCCACAATCGTTTCGACTGAATTCAATCAATGCTACTTCCGCCGTCCGCCGACTGGCAATCAAGTGCGTGTTACCTTGCCGCTGACAGCTGCCTCGATCAACCGCCCGGCGGCAGGATGAGAATGCGCGTTTTGTCGGGCATCTGGTCGCGCGCGATGACGATCGATGACGCCGGATTGCGTACGACTTCATACTCACCTTTGGACGCCGCAATGAACGCTTCCAATGAGAGACCGGAAAACCAATGCATCGGCACGATGATTCGCGGCTTCATCGCCTTGAGCACGTCCAACATTCCCGGTGTGTCGAGCGTGTAGCTACCGTCGACCGGGACGAACACCAGGTCCATCTGACCAATTTGTGCGAGCTGCTGTGTCGTCAGCGTATGATGCAGATGACCGAGGTGGGCCATGCACAAACCGCCGACCTCAAAAATGAAGATCGAGTTGCCGTATTGACCGGAGGCCGTACCCGTAAAGCTGGAGCGGATATTCGTTGGCACATTTCGCACCCGGACGTCGAGTTCGGTCAAGTCATGGATCGCAGCAGCTCCCTTGCCGTCTTGGTGCCAGCCGCGCAACACATGCTTGATCGCCGGGTCAGGCGAATACGAATGATGAGTATCGTGGGCGCCGTTCATCGTGGCAATCGTCGGGGTGACAGTCGGTCGGACATAATCGTTATAGTCCGTGGCGACCGTCACACCTTTCGGTGTCTCGATTGTGAACGTCGAATGCCCGTTGTAGGTAACACGCACCTGATAAGGTTTTAATGCCGCCAATTGAAACCGGGCCTTGTGCAGCAGCGGCGTGGGCGGCGCGCGTTGTGCAAGGGCGAGGCAGCGATCCGGCGCGGTTTTCTGTGCAAAGGCCGGCGTATTCGCGAGTACGGAAGAAAAGGCGAGGGCTGCAAAAAGTATGCGCATACAAATTCCCCATCCGCTTGGCGTGGAGCACCTATGTAAGCACTGATTGCACAGGTACGCCAACCGTGAATTTGCAATCGCGACGGACACAATAAGATTGCGGCTGACGATAGCGCACGACAGGTCGGCGCGCGTTCGGCCTTATGCTGCTTCTGATGACAAATCGATGTAGCGCTGCAAGTGGTAGTCGGTATCGCCCAGTTGATGGTCGATCATCGTCAGGCGTTTGGCATAATGGCCGGCGGCATACTCCCATGTCATTGCCATGCCACCGTGAATTTGGATCGTTTCTTCGGCAACTAGCCGATTGACCCGGCCGATCAGGTTCTTTGCCGCCGACACATTGAGTTCGCGCGTTTGACGATCGTCTTCAAGCGTACTTACCGCCAACATGACGGCCGCACGGGCCTGCTCGATTTCGATACACATGTCGACCATGCGGTGCTGGAGAACCTGGAAGGAGCCGATCGGCCGGCCAAACTGTTTGCGCGTCTTCGTGTATTCGAGCGTGATATCGCGCGCGGTTTCGAGTGCGCCGACGGATTCGGCTGCCAGAGCAACAACGCCTTTGGCGTAAACCGCTTCGAGCGTGGCATAGCCACCTCCTTCGCGGCCGATCAATGCGTCGGCGCCGACCGCCACGCTGTCGAGAGAGATTTCTGCCGCACGGCCACCATCAACGGTGCCGTAGCCGCGGCGGGAGATGCCGGCCGCATCGGCATCGATGAGAAACAGCGAGATGCCGGCTTCATCCGTATCATTGCCGGACGTGCGAGCGGAGACAACAAGTCGATTCGCCGAATCGCCGTTCAGGACGACCGCTTTGTTGCCGCTCAGTTGCCAACCGTCACCGGCCGAGGTTGCACGCGTCTTGACGCTTGCCATCTCGTAACGGCTGTCAGGCTCGCCATGCGCCAACGCAAGCAAAAGCCTGCCGGCCATGACGTCTTCCAGCATCGCTTTGTGCGCGTCGCTACCTGCTGCAACCAGGGCACCGGCGCCGAGCACACCCGTTGCCAGAAACGGCTCAACGACGAGGCCGCGCCCTAGGCTTTCGAACACGACGGCGATGTCTTCACCGGTACCACCGAAACCACCAACCTCTCCGGGCAACAGCGCGCCGATCAAACCGAGATCGGCGAACTCGCTCCAGGTCTCGCGGTTAAAACCGTGATCGAGCTTGGCGTTGGCATGACGGACATTGATGTCATAGCGGTCGGCAATGAACCGCCGCGTCGTGTCGGCCAGCATCTGGCGTTCTTCGGAAAGGTCGAAATGCATGTGTTTGCTGCCTTTGAAATGCCTACAGACCGAGCATCTGCTTCGAGACGATGATGCGCTGGATCTCGTTGGAGCCGCCGTAGATCGACAGTTTGCGATTGTTGAAATAACTCGATGCAAGCGGATTGGCGCCTTCCGGCCCGATCGGCTCCTCGTTGTTACCCTCGTCGAGCTGTTCGGGTGAGAACGGCATCGCGTAAGGCCCGACAGCGCGCCGCAACAGATCGGTGATTTCCTGGCGAATCACGGTTCCCTTGATCTTGAGCAGAGACGACTCGGGGCCCGGTGCCTTGCCGGGCCCGGCTTCGGCGACAATCCGCAGATTGAACAGCTCCATCGCCTTGAGGTCGATTTCGACCTGCGCCATACGCGCAGCGAACAGCGGGTCCTTGCTGAGCGGACGACCATTCTGGGTTTGGCTTTTCGATACACGCTTCAGCTTGTCGAGTGCCGTTTTGGCGAATGCGACGCCGGCGATGCCGGTGCGTTCATAGGTCAGCAGGAATTTTGCGTAGGTCCAGCCTTTGTTTTCTTCACCGACAAGGTTTTCGACCGGCACTTTCACATCCGTCAGAAAGACGTCGTTGACCTCATGCTCGCCGTCGAGCGTGATGATCGGGCGCACCTCGATGCCCGGCGTGCTCATGTCGATGAGTAGGAATGAAATGCCCTCCTGCGGCTTGCCTTCGGTGCTGGTGCGCACCAAACAGAACATCATGTTGCCGTGCTGGCCAAGCGTCGTCCATGTCTTCTGGCCGTTGACGATATAGTGGTCGCCATCGCGCACGGCACGGGTCTGCAGGGACGCCAGGTCGGAGCCGGCGCCGGGTTCCGAATAGCCTTGCGCCCACCAGTCGTCACCGTTGAGGATGCGCGGCAAATATTGTTTTTTCTGTTCATCGCTGGCGAATTGGATGAGCACCGGTCCGAGCATGCTGAGACCGAACGCGATGACCCGCGGCGTGCCGGCAGCAACGCACTCCTCCTCGAAAATATGCTTTTGGATCGGCGTCCAGCCGGTGCCGCCGTATTCCTTCGGCCAATGCAGCGCCAGCCAACCACGCTCATTGAGGATGCTGTGCCAGAGTTCGTAATCTGCCTTGGTCAGGCGTTTGCTGGCCTTGACCTTGCTGGACAGGCGGGCAGGCACTTTTTCCTTCAGGAAGGTGCGTACCTCATCGCGAAACGCGACTTCTTCGTCAGTGTAATTGAGATCCATGATCGGTGCTCCTTGAACGGGCCGTACCTATCGTTTGGCAGCTCCCTCACGTTTGCGATCCTCGGCGCAGAACCGGGACGCAATGAGCAACGGGCGAAACGTCAAAGGTTCAGCAGCTATATGCTTCGCCTTCGTAGCATATTACCCGATCCAGCGCGCTGCCAAATGTGTCCCAGGGCCTCTCGCCAGATCGAGGCAGGAAAGCCCTGGGATGATACGTCTGGGCGTTGCCCTAAACCGTTTCCGGCCGTCCCCAGATCGAGGTGACCTGCGATGAGAGAACGCCGCCGTTGCCATGCGCCAGTGAGATCTTGGCGTCCTTGATCTGGCGGTCGCCGCATTCGCCGCGTGCCTGGCGAATGCCCTCGATCATCACAAACAGGCCGTACATGCCGGGATGGACACAGGACAGGCCGCCGCCATTGGTGTTGACCGGCAATGCGCCGCCCGGTGCGATGCGCCCGCCCGCGACGAAATCCTTGCCTTCGCCCTTGGCGCAGTAGCCAAGATCCTCGAGGAAGAGAATCGTGTTGATCGTGAAGGCATCATAGAGCTGGACGGTATCCATGTCGGCTGGCTTGCAGCCGGCCATCTCGAACGCCCGCGGGCCGCTCTTGGCGGTTGCTGTGACGGTGAGGTCGGGCATGCCAGAGATCATGCGGTGATGATGCTCCATTGCGCAGCCAAGCAGATGGATCGGCGTGTTGGGGCCATCCTTGGCACGGTCTGCCCGGGTCATGACGATGGCACCGCCGCCGTCCGTCACCAAACAGCAGTCGAGCTTGGTCAACGGATCCGAGATCATGCGTGAATTTGAGACGTCTTCGACCGACAGATCGCCGCGCTCGAAAGCTTCAGGATTGAGCTTGGCCCACTGGCGCGCTGCCACCGCGACCTCGGAAAGCTGATCTCGTGTGCAGCCGTACTGATGCATGTAGCGGGACGTGGCCAACGCATACGACGTGATCGGATTGCGCGGTCCGTAGACGTGCTCGAACGGCGGTGGTTCGGAGATCGACCGAAACCCGCCGGCCGTACGCTGATTGGAACCGTAGGCGATCACTGCGACGTTTATAATGCCGGCTTCGAGCGCCATCGCAGCATCAAGCGCGTGCATCATGAACGACGAGCCGCCGATATTCGAGCCGTTCGAGTACTTCGGCTGAATGCCGAGATGCTCGGCAAGCGACATGTTCGCCATCGCGTGGAACGCTGTTGCCGAAAACAGACCGTCGACCTCGGATAACGGGATCTTGGCGTCGGCGAGTGCGCCGTGGACGGCCTCAACCATGATCTCCATGGCGTTGCGGCCCGGCGCTTCACCGCAGCCAGCCGTTGCGAGACCGACGCAGGCGGTTTTGCCTCTCAGAGGATGTGCCATGTTCGCTCTCCTTAATTCGCCGGCTCAAATACAACCGCGTCCTGATCGCCGATCTTGTCGACCTTGGCCTTGACCTTCATGCCGATCTTGACATCGGCTGGTTCGATGCCGACGACGCGGCTCATCATGCGCGGCCCCTCGGCCAGGTCGACGAGACAAATGTTGTAGTCGCCGCCCTTCTCTGGGCGTTGGCGGTTGACAGTGGTGGCGTAGACGACACCATCGCCAGACGCTTCGACCCACTCGAGGTCCGCGGCACCGGTGCCCGGCTCCATGACGCGCGGATAGAAGTTGTAGTTGCCCGACGACTTCGAGCGCTGAATCATGAACTTCCCTTCGCTGAGGAAGTCGTTGTAGCGGCGCTCAGGCCCGGCGCCGTCAAAATAGTCATCCGTCGGCATAATGGAGATCCTTTCGGTCGTTTCGTGTTCAATTGCCGTCTTGGTCGGTCGCAGCGAGCTCATTGGTGGCGCAGTTGTCGGAACGTCGGACCTGCCTATGCCGCGATCCGCGCTTTTGCCGCGATGTATTCCCGTGACAGGCGGGCGATTAGATCAGCCGCGCCGACAACCTCGTCGACCGCGGCAATGCCCTGGCCTGCCCCCCAAATTTCTTTCCAGCTCTTTGGACGGTTAGAGCGATCGCCAAAGTTCATCTTGGTTGGATCTGCGGGCTCGAGATTTTCCGGGTCGAGACCGGCACGTGAGATCGAGGGTTTCAGGTAGTTGCCGTGAACACCGGTGAAATGGTTCGTATAGACGATGTCGTCGGCGCCGCCGTCCACCAGCATTTGCTTATAACGATCGGCCGCGTTGGCCTCTTTCGTCGCGATGAAGGCCGAGCCGATATAGGCTAGGTCCGCGCCCATGGCCTGTGCGGCGAGAATCGAGTTGCCCTTGGCGATCGAGCCGGAGAGCAGCAACGGGCCATCAAACCAGGCGCGAATTTCCTGCACCAACGCGAACGGCGACAGGGCGCCGGCATGGCCACCGGCTCCAGCGGCGACGGCGATCAAACCGTCGGCGCCTTTCTCGATCGCCTTCTTTGCGAAGCGATTGTTGATGATATCATGCAGGGTGACGCCGCCATAGGAATGAGCTGCCTCGTTGACTTCGACGCGGGCGCCGAGCGAGGTGATCATGATCGGCACCTGCCATTTGACGCAGATGTCCAGATCGCGATCGAGACGACTGTTCGAGCGATGCACGATCTGATTGACAGCGAAGGGTGCCGCGGGCGTGTCCGGATTGGCCTGATTGTGAGCATCAAGTTCCTCGTTGATGCGCTTCAGCCAAGCTTCGAGCAGGATCGGCTCGCCGTCCTCTTCTCGTGCATTGAGCGCCGGAAACGCGCCGACAATGCCGGCCTTGCATTGTGCAATGACCAGATCAGGGTTGGAGATGATAAATAGCGGCGCACCAACGGCTGGCAGGCGAAGATTGTCAAAGATCGGCGGCAAGGCCATCAGCATTCCTTAGAAAATTTCGATCAATTGATTGCGAAGATCAGCTTTCAACTTTGCTCAATGGCCTTCGCAGCCGTTCGCGCTGCACGCTCGATGGCGGATCACGCCTTCTTGACGATAAGCGCATCAAGCGCAATACAGCGATCCGGCAGCACGCGCAGCGGGTTCATTTCGATGCTCTCCGCCGTGTCTGCGTGCGCCGCGGCGAAGACCGACAGTTGCGAGATCACTTTGGCAACCATGCTCTTGTCGACCGGCTTGGCGCCGCGCGCGCCTTCGAACAGTGGACGGCCCTTCAATTCTTCAATCATTTCGAGTGCGGTCGCTTCGGACACTGGCGCGCGGCGCAGCGCTACGTCGCCCATGATCTCCGTGAAGATGCCGCCGAGGCCGAACATGACGATCGGCCCGAACACCGGATCAAGCTTGGCCCCGAGAATGCAGTCGACGCCATCTTCAACCATTGGCGAGACGATGACACCATCGATCGCAGCGCCCGGCGCGCCCTGCTTGGCGTTCGCCATGATGCGATCGAACGAAGCCTTGACCGCTGCATCACCGTTGACGCCAAGTTCGACGCCGCCGACCTCGGTTTTGTGAAGGATGTCGGCGGAGGCAATCTTGAGCGCAACCGGACCGCCGGCTTCTGCTGCGGCTGCGGCGGCTTCTTCGGCCGATGTCGCAAGCGTGTCCTGGACCATCGGCAGGCCGAAGTTAGCAAGAATGGCTTTGGCTTCCTTCTCGCCAAGCGGGTCTTCACCTAGCGCCGGCAGGCTCGGTACGTCCGGCGTTGGCGCCCGACCGGCGTCGAATGCGATACCGAAGTGCATCAAAGCCGCAAGCGTTGCAACGGCGCGTGACGGATCTTCGAAACACGGGAAGCCTTCGTCTTCGTATTCCTTGCAGATCTCAGGCGGTGCGACGAGCGACTGGATGAACAGCTTGCGGTCGTGCCCCGCCATTGCTTCCGTCAAGCCGGCACGAAGCTTTGGCGAGATAGCCGGCGAACCAGCGACGGATGTCCAGAACCCGATCAGCGCGTCGTAGTTACCCTGTTCCAGCATCAGCTTGGTGAATTTCGGCACCAACGTCATATCGTTGAAGAATTGCGCCGTGACATCGACGGGATTGCGCGGTGCTGCGAACGGCACCAACTCCTTCATGATCCCCTGGGCGTCGTTCGGCATCGCGGCAACGTCGAGACCGTGGTCTTCGGCGGCGTCCGCCATCAGCACGCCGCCGCCGCCGGATACGGTAACGAGGCCGACGCGGCGACCAGCCGGATAGATCCGCGGCCTTGCAGCATAAGCAATATCGAGTGCTTCCTCTGTCGTGCGCGCGCGGTAGCAACCGGCTTGCTTGAGGACGGCATCATAGACCTTGTCATCACCGGCGAGGGACGCCGTGTGCGAACTGGCAGCTTCGGCGCCGACCTCGGAACGACCGACTTTCATCAGGATCACCGGTTTACGGTTGGCGCGTGCGATCTCAAGACCTTCGACCAGCGTATCGCCATCCTTGATGCTCTCCGCATAGGCACAGATCGCGTGGACATCCTCTTTCTCCGCGAGCAACTTGATCGCTTCGGCAACATGCACATCGCACTCATTGCCGGTCGTGATCCAGTAGGTCATGTCGATGCCGCGTTGGTCGGCGAGATAAAAAATGTGGCTGCCGTAAGCGCCGGACTGGCTAGCGATGGCGAGCCCGCCGGGCTTGGGCTGGCGCCGCTCGATCGTGCTCGTAAACGTCGGATAAAAATTGATCGCCGAGTTGAACACACCGAGGCAGTTCGGCCCGATGACACGGACGCCGCTCTCGCTGGCCAAGCGGCTCAGTTCGTCCTGCATGGCCTGACCGTCGTCGCTCATCTCGCCGAAGCCGGACGAGAAGATCATGACCGTCTTGACGCGCTTCTCCACGGCCTGGCGCATCACCTCGAGAACGCCCTTTGCCGGCACAGCGACAAGCACGAAGTCGACGTCGTCGTTGATCTCAGCGAGAGACGGATAGGCGTCGATGCCCTGGACCTTGTCGCGGTTCGGGTTGACCGGGAAGATCTTGCCCTCGTAGCCAAGGTTTTTGAAGAACGCGAGCGGCCGGCCACCGATGCGAGAGGGGTTGTCAGAAGCCCCGACAAGGGCGACGGAACGAGGTGTCAGAAGGTCATCGAGTGTCGTCACAAGGATCGTTCTCTTCGTCGTTAGGGTTGCCGTTAGACGGTTGCGACCGGCGTCGTCGGCGAGCCGACCGAACCGGGCAGGCGCAGCGGAGGCGCTGTCAGGAAGAAGCGCGTTCGGCCCGCCTTGCGCATGTAGTCGTTGAGATCTCCGAGCCACCAGATTTCGCCAAGGTGAATACCGAGCTTGAACAGGCAGAGCTCGTGCAGCGGCAACATCGCGCGTCGGCCCTCACCGGTTTCGCTCGGCGCGCGCTCCACAGCGTAGTTGTCAGCGATCAGGACGGACAGGCCGCTATCGGCGACCCATTCAAGGAGTTTCGGATCGCGTCCTTCGAGCGCCGCACATGAATCATGCAGCACCTCGTTGTTCGGCTCACCTTTCATCTCGTAAATGCGACGTGTGTAACCGGTGTAAAGGCATACCATATCACCCTTTTCGACCGTGACATTTTGATCGTTCATCGCCTGTTCGAGGACGGAGAAACCAGCATTGGTTTTTGCATCGCCGCAGATGGTGTGCAGATCGATCAGAACAGCGCGACCCTGCACACAGGTCTCCGCCATGTTCTCAATGCCCAGTCGGGCAGCCTCGACGCCACTGACCTCGGCGCCGCAATCGCTGCACCCGTCATCTGCCGTGATATGCTCACCGCCGCGCCAACCGTTGTAGAACACCTTCTCGGCGACGCCATCGTCGTCCGCGTCAAACAAACTACCGACGTGCGCAAGCGCATCCCATTGCGTTGAATACTGCGTATGGATGAGCACGCGATCGTCGTTGACCACGTCCGTCAGGTCAGGATTGCCAAGCACCTTTGCCGTCGGCAGCAGGTACCGCTCTGTGCCATCCGGCGACGCTGTCGCAAATCGTTTTGGGGGGTGCCGCGCCGGGTTGAGCAGATTGCCGCCCGGGTAGTCGAGCGGCATCGACAGGCAAAACGTGCGCCCCTCTTTGACCTCGGCAATGCCCTCCAACACTTTCTGCGGCGTCAGATAATTAAGCCGACCAATCTGGTCGTCCGGTCCGAAATCGCCCCAGTTGGAGCCTTCGGGTCGCTTTTTCCAGCGCGCAATCATGGTCAAATATCCTACCTACTCGATGAAGCAGCCCGGCGGCCCGTGCGAACCGCCGCTCAAGACAACCGCGCCGCTCAGGCCGGCGTGTGGATCGGCAGGTCCAGCAGCGCGCGACGGCGCAGCCACATCGTCGGGCGATAGCGGTCCTCTCCGGTCAGTTCCTGAGCGCGTTCGAGGATCTCAAGCGTGTTCTCGGTGCCCAGGTCCTCGACCATCTCAAGCGGCCCGAGCGGGTAATTGAGCCCAAGCTTCATAGCGAGATCGATGTCCGCTGTGGTCGCAAGATTCACCTCGGCCATGTAGCAGCCAAGATTGGCAATCATCGCAACCATGCGCTGCGCGATGAAGCCGGGGCTGTCCTTGATGGCCGTGACTTTGCGGCCGGCCTTGATGAGCGAGGCTGCGACGGCGTCACGGGCTTCGGGATCAGCCCCAGGCGCCGTCATGATGCAGATGCGTTTCGACGTGTCACAGGAAAGGTCGACGCAGACGAGACGCTTGAAATCGGCGTCCGTCATCAAGGCGGTGTGGGTTGCGTCATCACCAACCGGTGCGGCGAGGATCGGTGCGCTGCCGTCATCCTCTTCGCGCACTTCGATGCCGAGCGACTTGCAGAAGTCGGCAAGTGCGTCGCTTGGCTCGGCGAGCGAGACATGGTTGGCGGGGCTGGCATCGGTTTCATGATCGGGCGACGGCGGGTTGTGCACCTTGCCGTCCAGGTAGTCATACCAACCAGCCGACGTTTTGCGGCCCCATCGGCCCGAGTTGTACATCGCCTCATGCACCGGCGCGGTCTTGATGCGCGGGTCCTGCATATAACCGTTGTAGATGATATTGCTGGCCGGAAAATTGACGTCGATGCCGGTCAGGTCACCGAGTTCGAACGGCCCCATGCGGAAATGGCGGCAATCGCGCATCACGGCGTCAATCTGCGCCGGCGTCGCGACGCCTTCGTGCATGATGCGGAAGGCTTCAGATGAAAATGCCCGACCGCCCATGTTGACCAGGAAGCCCGGCATGTCCGCGACTGTGACCGGCACCCGTGTCATGCGTTTGCCGAGTTCCGTCAGTGCGGCAACGGTTTCATCAGATGTGTCGGAGGCGCGAATGACCTCGACCAGTTTCATAAGCGGCACGGGATTGAAGAAGTGCATGCCGGCAACCCGGTCGCGCTTCTCGCAGGCCTTGGCAATTGAGGCAATCGGGATCGACGAGGTGTTGGAGGCAATAATGCAGTCCTTGGAGACGACGGCTTCAACCTGCTTGAAAACTTCGCTCTTCACTTCAAGGTTTTCGAAAACGGCCTCGACCACCGCATCACATCCAGAGAGTGCGGAAATGTCGGCGACAGCGCCCAATCGATCGCTGGCGGCTTTGGCATCTTCGGCGCTGATACGCTCTTTTTCGACGAGGCGCTCGATGCGCTTGACGATTTGCTCGCGGCCCGCTTCCGCGCCGCCGGGCTTGGCATCGAAGAGAAGTGTTTTGACCCCGCCCTGGGCCGCGACCTGGGCAATCCCCTGGCCCATGGCACCGGCGCCGATCACCGCAATCGTATAGTCGGCCGCATCGACTGGCTTCATGTCGCTTCTCCCGGAAAAGATGAGGAATCGTGGGCCGATTGGCAAAGGCCCACGCTTCTCCGGAAAGTAGCTGTACGCAGCCTAAAGTAACAGGTGCGCGCCGATCATGGTGGTGATTGAGTGCGAGGCTGCGACGTGATGATCAGTTCGCTGTATCGCGGGCTTTGGCGATGACCGCAACCTGCTGCAAAGAATAGGCAACCGGCTTGAATTTGAGGCCGCTCTTGAGTTTGAATTCCTCGAACGCCTTGTGCTCATGGGCCTGCCAGTTCGGATAGTTGAAATACTCATCGAACACGAGCACGGTGCCTGGAACGATGCGATCCGCGAAGTTCTCGAAAATCGTTACCGTCGACGAGTAGAGATCACAATCGATGTGGAGGAAGGCGGCTGGGCCCGAATGCTTGGCGACGAACGGCGGCAAGGACTTGTCGAACCAGCCTGCATGGAGCTCGACGTTGCTTGGTACACGCGGCAGGCGGCCTTTGCGGTCGAAGAAGCCAGCCGACATCTTGTTGCCCGACCAATCCTCCGGAAGGCCCTCGAAGGAATCGAAGCCATGGATCGTGGCATTGGGCTTTTGCTTGGCAATGAACGTGACCGTGCCGCCTTCATTGACACCAAATTCGGCATAGATGCCGTCGATCGTTGTCAGCGACAGCGCGTGGCGCATCAGGTCGCGCGGCGTGTCAAAGGCGATCGCATCCGGCATGTTCTCTGTGATGAAGTCGAGCGTTTCCGTATGGGCGCGCTCAAGCAGGCCGTTGTACGGGTGCGAACTGGCATATCCCATTGGGATCTTCGCCACCATCGCGGCCTTCTGGACGAGATGCTTGAAACCGTAGTTGGCGATGAACATGGGCTGTCTCCTAAAGTGGCCGTCGGACCCGACTGAGCGATGGCGCATGCCAGGCTGAGATTACATTTTCTTGGATTCTAGCAAGAAGCGGTTAAGCAACTGCTGAAGGAGTGTTTTTCTTTGCCGGCGCGAACACATAGCCGGCGCGCACGAGATAGACGCTGACGAATGTTGCGCCGATGCCGAATGCTTTACCGAGGAAGGCAGGCAGACCAGCAATATCGACCGTCAAGACGATCGCGGTGGCGGTGATTGCAAATCCCATCGCGCCGGTCAGGATGTATTCGAAAACCAGCTGGCGATGCGTCTTGTTGGTTTCAGATGGATCGAACACAAAGCTGACCGAGAGGAAGTAGTGCAGAATCAGTCCGGCCATGCAGCTCAATGCCCCCGCTAACGCCGCCGCCATGGCGGTCGACCAGATCAGCAGGGCGAAGACGGCCAGGTCGAGACCCAGCGATACGCCGCTGACGAAGGTGTAGCGCAGAAACTGCTCAAGGCGTCCGGGCGTCTGAACGAAATCGACGCACCAGCGAATGGCGCGTGCGAAAAGTGACTGGGACTCCGGGAGCGCAACGCGGTCCATTGTTGATGCCTTTTCAAACGCGGAAAACAAGGAGTGCAGGCAGCAGAGAGCCGGATCACTGGGATCCGGCTCTTTTGATTTTCTCGAATACTAGCCAGCCTTGCGGATTGGCTCTTCGGTTTCCTGTGTGTCGTCGCCCTGTACCCGCTGCGGCACCAGCCGCACGCTCTTCAGAGCTTCGAGCGAATCTGTCGAGCCGGCTTCGTGGTATTCGGCATCCTCGTTAACATTCCAAATGTCATAGAGAGTTTCACCTGCGATGATGTTCTTGACCGTCAGCATCGACGTCATCATGGCGTGATCCTGATTGTTGTACTTGTGCATGCCGTTACGGCCGACCAGGTGCAGAGTTGGATATTTGTCGGCGAGATCGGCACGGATGGTTTCGACGTTCTCCTTGTAGTTGTCGTCGTAAACCGGGTAGGCCTTTTTCTGGCGAACCACACAGCCGTCTTTGACGTCGTCTTCGGTTGCGAGACCGATCTGAGCCAGTTCCTTCTTGGCAAGCGCCATCAATTCGCTGTCGTCAGCCGCCCAGAGGCCATCTCCTTCGAAGCAGAAATACTCCAGACCAAGGCAGGACTGCTCCGGATTTGGCACCATTTCCGGCGACCACGAACGGAAGTTCTGGACACGGCCAACCTTGACGCTCGGCTCATGGATGTAGATCCAGTTGTCCGGGAACAGGTCGGGCTTCTGCACGACCAGGGCGACCGTGAGGAAGTCGCGGTAGCGCAGGTTGGCAGCTGCTTCGGCCGCTTCATCCGACGTCGGGATCGCATCGACGAGTTCGCGAACTGGCGCCGACGAGATGACGTGACGTGCCTGGAACGTCTTGATCTCACCGTCACCGGTGCGGGCTTCGATCGTCCACAGCTTGGCTTCCTCGTCATAGGCCAGCGATTGCATGGTGTGATCCATGAAGATCTCACCACCCTGAGCACGGGTCTTGGCAGCTGCCGCATCCCACATCATGCCCGGGCCCTTGCGCGGATACTGGAAGCTCTCGATCAGTGATTTGATGACCTTGCCATCTTTGCCGATGGCCTTGCCCTTGGGCATGACAGACTTCTTGAGGGCCGCGATCAGCGCGGAAGAAAGGCTGAGGCCCTTGATGCGCTGGGCCGCCCAATCAGCCGAGATCTCATCGCACGACATACCCCAGACCTTCTCCGTGTAGGTCTTGAAGAAGATCGAGAACAGGCGTTCGCCGAATTGATTGGAAACCCACTGATGAAACGTCTTGGTATCCTTGTGCGGGAAAACGCGCGCCCAGCCGTAGGACAGCATGCAGAGCGCACTTTCGATCGGCCCGAGATTCCGAAACGCCTCGAAAGCTTTCAGAGGGTATGAGAAATAGCGGCCGTTATAATAGATCCGTGACAGACGCGGACGCTCAATGAAATCCTGTGGCAAAATCTCTTTCCAGAGATCGACAACTTCATTTGATTTCGAAAAGAAGCGATGACCACCGATGTCAAACAGAAACTCTTTGTAATTTGCTGTTCGCGAGATGCCGCCAACGTAAACCGGATCGGCTTCGATGACCGTTGTGGAGACACCTTCTTTTGTCAGCAAGTACGAGGCAGTCAGGCCGGCAGGGCCTGCGCCAATGATAAAGACGTCCGAAACAGTCATATAACTTACCCCTAACTACACTGAACGGTCTCAGTCCGGGTACTCCCGGCTCAAGTCTCGGATAGGATTAGAGGGAAATGGTTGAGAAAAACCTTTCACGGAACAATTTATTCTTTTGACATAAGTTTTTGGTAACTCAGTTTAATAATGTCTCAAATTTGATCTAAATCGTTTTTACGCAAGAATTTACAATGCGGAAATGGCTGTATGGCACTGTCCAATCTGTAAACATCCAATGTTAACAGGCCCTCAATGCAGCATCTCTCCTTGCCTCGATCAGCTCAGCTCACATCTGTGGTTGAAGAACTCAAAACCGCACCTTGGGCGTGGTGCCTGCTCGCTGTCATAATGATTGCGCTCAGACATTTTGCCGGCGGCGATGCCGTACCGCTTGGAGCAAAATTTGGCGATACAGACGACGCCCTGCGCTTGGTGCAAGTGCGCGATTTCTTGATACATGGAAGTTGGTACGATACGCGGCTCGCCGCTATCGGCGCTCCGGAGGCGCTCAATTCGCATTGGTCGCGGCTGATCGATCTGCCGATTGCCTGGCTGATTTCATTCTTTACGCTCTTCACAAGCTATCTTCGCGCCGAGGCCTTAGCGCAGATTGCTTGGCCATTACTGCTGCTGTTTGGATTGGCGCGCTTTATGGTTCATGAAGCCGAGCGCCGGGCAGGTACGACCGCAGGCATTGTTGTTCTGGCACTGCTGGTGTTGACGCCATCCGGTCTGTTCCAGTTTTTGCCAGGGCGGATCGATCACCACAACGCGCAGATCCTGTGCGCCGTAGCTGGCCTGTTCATGCTGCAGCGTGCCATCACAGAGCCGGCGGCCGGTTGGTGGGCTGGTGCCCTCATGGCGCTTGGCCTCATCATCGGGTTCGAAGCTTTGCCACTGCTCGCAGTTTCGCTCGGAATTGCCTGCTTCCTGGCCTGTTTCGACACGACGGCGCGGCCGGGCGCATGCCGTGCGGTTATCGCGCTAGCCATTGGCCTGGCTGCCGGCTTCGCCGTTACGGTTCATCCGGGTAACTGGTTGATGGTTGCCTGTGACGCACTGAGCCCGAACCTGCTGGCATTGTGCGGCGCCGGGGCACTCGGCGCCGTGATTCTCGTTACTCGTTTTCGCGACGCGGCCGCCTGGATTTGGGTCGCCGGTTTCGCAGTCGCCGGCGCGGTCGGTATCGGCGCCTACTTCGCTGCCGGTCCAACTTGTGCGGCCGGAGCCTTTGCTGGCATGGATCCGATCGTTAAGACGAAATGGCTGGCAGGTGTGGTCGAAGGCAAGACCCTCATTGAGTTTGCCCGCATCCAACCCTCACTCGCCATTGGCTTTCTTGCCGTGATGGCGATTGCACTCACCTTATTGGTGCGGCAGGCCGTCAACGCGCGCTCCGCTGACCACCTCTTTATGGCAGCCTCGACCTTGCTCGCCGGTCTCTATGGTTTCTACTACATCAAGTTCATGCCTTACGGCGTGCTTCTGGCATTGGTGCCTACTGCCTGCTGGATCGCACGACTTCCAGCGATTGGCGAAACGTCGGCATTCTCGGTCCGCCTTGGCGCAATCATTCTGACCAGCCAAACATTCTTCGTAATGATTGCCGGGTTCGCCATTGGTCTCGTTTCCAACGTCGAAGCCAACGCCAAGAGCAAGCTGTCATCCAGCGTTTCAAGCTGCACGACGAAAACCGACATTGCAGCGCTGTCGCGATTGCCGGCGGGATTGATCGTTTCGGACATTGATCTCGGACCGTTCATTGCGGCATCCACCCGTCATCGGGCTTATGCAGGCCCGTACCATCGGATCCACACGTCGATCCGTGATCTCCTCCAGTTGCAAACAGCACCGCTTTCAGACGCCGGCCAACAACTTGCAAAGATGAACGCCGATTATCTTGTGCTTTGCGGTGTCGAATCGAAAACGTCCGAGAAACGCAAATCTGCCGATACGTTCGGCATGCACATGCGGCACGGCGGTGCCTTTGCCGGACTTGAACCCGTTTCGATCGGCAAAACCGTAGGTCCGTTACGCGTCTGGAAAATCGTCAAGGCGAAATAGCAGAAAAATGCCCCGGCCATTTCTGACCGGGGCTAATGACGCAGCTTTGATAGCGGCAAACTACAGATCGAGTTGATAGCTGTGCGGCACCCACCGGAAAGCGTCGCCTTGCTGTTCGACATATCCGATTGCCGGGAACGGCATGTGATAGCCGGTCGCCGGAACCTTGTCAGCGGCAACCATGGCAAGGATCTTCTTGCGCGATGCAATCGCAGCCGCCTTGTCCATATCGAAAATCACATGCCACTCGGGCTTTTGCAGCGATGCCACGTAGTGGTTGCAGGCATCCCCCCAGAGTACGAGGCGCTGGCCGTTGCTCTCGATGTTGAAGGCCATGTGCCCCGGCGTATGGCCAAAGGTCGGGATCGCCGTAATACCTGAGACGACATCATTGCCGTCCTTCAAGAACGTCATCTTTTCGGCGACGGGTTTGACTTTGGCATTCACCAGCTTGACCCGGCCCTGCATCTTCTTGTCACTCGACTCGGCCTGCTTTTTCGCCGTCCAGAAATTGTATTCGGCTTCACCCGTGACATAGCGGGCATTGGGAAACGTCGGCTTATCGCCGGCCATGATGCCGCCGATGTGATCCGGGTGGAAGTGTGTGATCACGACGACGTCGATCTGCTCAGGCTTGAAACCAGCTGCCGCGATCGAATGCAGCAAATGCCCGCGTGTCGGGCCGCGGCCGGCGCCATTGCCTGTATCGAACAGCACCAGCTCCTTGCCGGTGTTGACGATCACCGGCGTGAACGGAATAGCCATCTTGTTGCCGGGCAGGAAATTGGCCTGCATATAGGCGCTGACATCATCCGCCTTCTGGTTATTACCGAAGATTGGATGGACTTTCGGCACTGCTGCATAGCCGTCCGCCACCGTTGTGACCTCGAATTCACCAAGCTTGACGCGCCGATAGTTGACGGGCTCGGTTCCCTGCAGGGGCGCCTTGGCACTGGCAGTGCCAGTGGCAACGAGCGAGCCGGCAGCCGCGGCCGTTGTTCCAACCAGGAGTTGGCGTCTTGAAAGGTTGAGGCGACCTGATTCTATCGTCATTTTGAGAGCTCCGAAGGGTTGGGGGTTGTAATCTATCAACGGTGATGGTTGCCCGTATATAGTGCGAAATTGAGCAATCGAAATGGTGCGCACGATTAAATCGCTGTGCGGGCGCGCCATGACGCTGTGTCCTGTAACACAAGGAGAGATCAATGATGCGCGTTTTGGTGACCGGTGGCGGCGGCTTTATCGCGGCCTGGCTGATCAAGCAGCTGATTGCGGAAGGTGCATCCGTACGTTCGCTCGACCTCACCGACCAGCCACGAATTGCTCAGTCCATTCTCGGCGACGACGCCACCAAAGTCGACTGGCGCGCCGGTGATATTGCCCATGCCGACGATGTCGATGCGGCGGCGGTGGATTGTGATTTGATCATGCATCTGGCGGCCATTTTGACACCGGATTGCGCGGCCGACCCACAGCGCGGGTGTGACATCGTGCTTGGCGGCACACTCAACGTCTTCGAAGCCGCCCGAAAGCTTGACCACAAGCATGTGCTATACATGTCGAGTGCCGGCGTCTATGGACCTGAACAAGGCCACACACCGGAGCCGACCACCCTATACGGCGCCTACAAACTCGCCGGCGAAGGCGCGGCACGGGCCTACCTGGCCGATCACGGGATCGCAAGTGCCGGTTTCCGCCCCCTGGTGGTCTACGGACCCGGGCGCGAATCCGGCCTGACCGCTGGGCCATCGCTGGCTTGCAAGGCCGCGGCCAACGACCAGGACTATATTATACCGTTCGCCGGTGACAGCGACTTCATTTATGTCGACGACATTGCGGCATCATTCGTCGCTGCCATGAAACGTCCGCCACAAGGGGCGAAAGTCTACAATATCGTCGCCGAACGATGTGCAACCGAAGAGTTCGCCAACGAGGTTGCGCGACAAGTGTCCGGCACAACAATCACAGCGCAAGGGCCAAACCTGCCGATTGTCGCCGATATCGTCGAAGGCGATCTGCGCATCGACTATCCGGAAGTGCCGCGCACATCTATTCGCGACGGGATTGCCAAGACGATCGCGTTTTACAAAACACAATAGACTCGGCGATCCGGCCACCGCAACAATCCGGAGCTGCTACGCACGCTTACAGCAGCCGTCAAAACGGCTAAGCCTTGCATGCCACCTTCTTGAGGAATTTCTTGTCGGCCCAGCCGTTGATTCCAGCTTTGGTCCTGACCGGACACCAGAACCCGCGTAACGCGCAAAACCGGCGACGCTTGGCAACAATGTTGCCCCGATAGACAACGCCGACAACGTCCGAGCGGGCCCAGGCTCGTTTGCGCAAATTGAGTGCACCTGTTGTCACCTGATAGCAGCCATAGCGGCTGGTTTGCGCCGTCGCTTCACGCGCCACAACACAGATGCCAATAATCAACAAAGAACAAATCAAACAAACAAACGGAATGCGCTTCATCATACCAACCGCCTTTTGCCAACATTGCGGGCGCGACATTATCGCCTGAGGCATCATTTCACAACACGTTGATGTTCAGCTCACCCGTCGGTCATCGGCAGCATGCGCACTTCGACGGTACCACCGGCTTCATATACGGGATTGCCCTCCAGAAGCCCCTCGGCTTCGATCATGTCATCCGCTTCGATGCGAATGAAGCCGACGATCTCGCCGGTTAACGGTGCCGGCTGGGCTTCACGTCGAAAGCAGGTTCCGCCCGCAATCGCGCTGCCGCCCCGAAGTTTGCCGGCCATTTGCAGCCGGTGCAGATAGGGCTGCCAACCCGTCGCCGCAACGTCGACTTTCGCGTCGTTATGCATGAGCAGGATAAAGTCCATCGCCTTGCACCTCAGATCGTTGTAGTCACATCATGAATTCAGTTTTCGACAGCGATAAGACACGCGCCAAATTATTGCCGCCGATCGGCCATTGTCTCGTGTCATAGATAAGGCTGACCGCGCATCGCGCGACACGCTGGAGGCATGACGTGCAACGAACCAACCCACTTCATCTGGTTGTTCTTTGGTGCAGTGCTTGCGTCTTGGCCGGGCTTGCCAGCATGCCAAGCCATGCCGGGAATGCAACCAAGCGATCGCAGGCTTCTACACAGGGCTCGTCGTTTGGCCTACGCCTTGCCAATGCCGCCCTGGCGCGGCGCTGGGTGCCGGTTGTTTACAATCCCGCCTACGTCAAAATCGCTTTTCCGGGTGGTGACGTCCCCTGGTATACGGGGGTTTGCACGGATGTCGTGGTGCGCGCCTATCGCAGCCTCGGCATCGATTTGCAGGTCGACGTCCATCGTGCCCGGGTCGGCTCGGGCGACACCAATATTGACCATCGCCGGGTCAACGTGCTGCGCAAGTTTTTCACCCGCAAAGGCCGGTCATTGCCCGTTTCCAAGGACCCGTCGCGATACAAGCCGGGTGACATCGTCACGATGTACCTGCCCGAAGGGCAATCCTCAAAGACCCATATCGCGATTGTCACGCAACACAAGTCCAGCGCTGGCGTACCTTTGATCGTTCATAATCGCGGCTACGGTGTACAGCTTGAAGACTGGTTGTTCGCGCGCAAGATCACTGGACACTATCGATACAGACGCTGATTGGCCTGGGCGCTGATCGGCTTGGACATCGAAGAGAATTGATCGCGCAAGAAAGACTAGCGCACCACCGCCGGACGCCAGCCGGCGCGGATGGCTTCAGCTTCGTTACAGAACCAGCGCTCGCCCTTGCCGGTGTCGATACGTGTCCTGCCATACCAGTTTCCCCAGGGCATATGGTAAATGCGTCCCTTTCGGGAGACATTGCCCTTGATGGCACAGCCCGCGGGCGCGCGGCCGGCCACATCGCGCCAACGGTTCGCACGATAGTCCCAGGCGGTCTGACACGAGGCGGACCATACCCCGACGCCGGCCGCCCGTGCCCGGCGCTCGTCCGCCACGAAAGTCTGCGAATATTTCAGAAAGGCCCACGCCAGACCGTGCCGGATCATGGCGGCGTTGAGATCAACGCCGGCTGTGGCGCATCGGCCAAGCAGGCGACCGTAGCGGCCACGTCCGACCACGCGACAGCGCACAACAGCATCGCGAACCCAGCGCTGTAAGGAGTCGGTGGCGACGCGGCCCGCCGGCCAGATCCCGCCTCCAACTCCGGTTTTCGTGCATAACTGCTTGAATTCTGGGGCGTCGATCCCTTCGAGGCGGATGCTTTGGCCGGCAATGACAAGCGTATCACCGTCAATGACGTGCGCCTTGCCCTCGACAATCACCGCAGCGACTTGACTGGTCACGCTGCTGGTGCGCGCTTCGGATCGCTCTGCCAGCACGGACAACGCGGCCAATGCCGCACACGCTGCAGCGACAGCAGACTTGCTGACAGACACCATGGAACAAACCCTCAAACGCTACGAACTTGTGAGAACTTCGCCGATTACAAAGGCTAAATTATGCTAATTATGACGAATTATGGCGTTTTTGTAGCATGAATGAAGCGCAAAACCACGAATGTTTGCTGTATATGCATATCAATGCATGCAGAGGGCATCGATTCGGTTCAATCGACCAAACACATTCGGGATTCCTCCACTGCCGATTGAGGTTCGCGATTGAGTGGCGCAGGCTGCGATGACAAGTTGGACCGAATCCAATTTCAGGCGCGCACTGGCGGCAGCGAAACAGCGCGCGGCCCAGTCAGGCGTTGCCGAGGCATCAGGAGACCACCATGCCCCGGACGTTCGACGCACTTCGCGTGATCGATTTCACGACAACGATCGCGGGTCCGCACTGCACGCGGTTGCTCGCCGACCTCGGCGCCGACGTGATCAAGATTGAGACGCCGGATGGCGACATGATGCGGTCGCGGCCACCTCTCAGGGCAGGCGCGAGCGCCATGTTCGGCCAGCTCAATGCGGGCAAGAAGAGTGTCGCGCTCGATCTCAAGTCAAAGACCGCCCGGGCAGCGCTCTACAAGCTCATTGAAAGTGCAGATGTCGTCGTCGAGAATTATCGTCCCGGCGTCACCAAGCGACTGGGCATCGACTATGAGACGCTCACCAAGGGGCGCGACGACCTGATCTACTGCTCCATTTCGGGCTACGGACAAACCGGGCCCAGCTCCAAGCTCGCAGCCTACGCCCCAGTTATCCACGCCGCTTCCGGCTACGACAATGCACACATGAGCTACCAGCCAAGTCGCGAGCGGCCAGATTATTGCGGTATCTATATTGCCGACGTGCTGGCTGGCACCTACGCATTCGGCGCCATCAATGCCGCGTTGGTGCAACGCCAGAAATCCGGCATCGGGCAACACATCGACGTGTCGATGCTCGAATCGATGCTGTCGTTGACGTTGCTTGAGTTACAGGAAGCGCAGTTTGAAATGCCCCCGAGGCCCGCCCGACCGCTATTTGGGCCGGTTGAGACGTCGGATGGCTATATCAACATCGCGGTTGCAAGTGAGCGCACATTCGACGCCCTGGCGAAATCCGCCAACCGCTTGGATTGGTTCGAGGATCCGCGATTTAAGAACTACCCCGACCGACGCGCCAACTGGGGTGAACTGATGGACGAGTTCGAGAACTGGTCGCGCACGGTGTCCAACGACGAGTGCCTTGAAATTCTTGCAGCAAACGGCGTGCCCGCCGCCGCCTACCGCACGGTCCGCGAAGCCATGGCGGACCCGCAACTCGCACATCGCGAGGCAATCGCGACGGTCCGGGATGCCGGCGGCACGTTCATGGCGCTCAATCCACCGTTCCGGATGTCGGCCACCGCCTCAAGCACCGGCCAAGCGGTCGCCGACCTGGGCCAACACACGCGTGATATCCTTGAAGAAATCGGACTGACGCCTGATGAAATTCAAGCGAACACGCAGTGATTTCGCCCTCTAGTTGCACTGACAAGCCAGAAATGCGTCCCCGCTCTCCGCCCGACAGCGAATCAGGCCGCAGACAAATCATGGCTTTTCCACGGCTTTACACACAAACACGGACGCCTAAGCTGTTGTTATTAAACGCCTGACCCCAAGAAACGATATGTCTGCCCGCACCACGCTTGCAGCCCCGTACCGACTCATCCAAACCTCGTTGTGAGAGATTCGGGCGCAAGTTTGGTTACGGGGGTTGCCACATGTCACGCGATTCATCAGGTTCATTCCTGAGCGCAATTTTTGTCGATTACGACAATATCTATCTATCTCTGAAACGAAAAAACGAAGAAGCCGCCAAACGCTTTGCGAAGGAATCTCATCGGTGGATTCGGGCGATCGAAAGCGGTCAACTGATTACACCCACAAACGGGCCGAACGGGCCGGTGCAGCGGCGAATGATCATGAACCGCTGCTATGGCAATCCAGTGCCGCGCCGCAATCAATCTGACAATTCAACCGACATGAACTCCTTTCCGTTCGTGCGCCACCATTTTCTGCGCGGCGGCTTCGAAGTCATTGATTGCCCACCTTTGACTGCGCAGTTGAAGAATTCAGCCGACATTCGAATGGTCATGGATATCCGTGACTTTCTGACACACGACACGTATTTCGATGAATTCGTCATTCTGTCGAGCGATGCCGACTTTACGCCGCTGTTGCATCGCCTTCGCGCACATGCGCGTCGAACCGTTGTGTTTTCAAACGATCATACGGCTGCGCCCTATTCGGCATTGTGTGATGGCGAGATCCGAGAAGGCCTTCTCATAGATCTTCTTCTTGAAGACCTAAATATCGAGGCCGATCAACAGCCGATACTGGAACCGGCCGCGTCTACCTCCGACAAGACCAGTGCCCGGGCCGACATTCTCTCAGAAATTGTCCGGTCCGTACTTAGCGCCAGTGCGCCACAACCTCTGGAGGCGTTGGCTGAACGCGCCATTCGGGTACTTGGCCATGCCAAGACGGTTGGCACCGAATGGGGCGGCGCCGGCAGTTTTCGTGACCTGTTGACTCAAGATTTACCGCCAAGCATCGCCCTGACTGAGCAAGCGCCCTTCTTTGCCTATGACGTCAGTCGCGCGATCGCACGCAATGATCAGCAACGCATCGCAGCGCCGGCCGTAACCCCTGCCACCTTACAACCAATAGCCGAGCCAGAAATGCCAGCACCAACGCTGGCACCGCCACCGACGACATTGGAGCCGATGGCACCGCAGTCCATCGAGGCAGAACCAGAAGAGCCACAAACTGCAGACGCTGATCCGATATCATCACAAAAGGCAGCAACACTGCAGGAGTCGATCGCGCTGATCCACCAAGCCTGCAAGGCCCCGCCTTTGTCCCCGCCGGAATATCGCGCCGTGTTTACATTGCTGGCCAACGAATTGTCCACCAACCAAATGCAGGGTCATCAAACGATAGACAATGTCAGATTGCTGGCCAAAGAACTCGGCATTGATGCGAGAAAAGATGACATTCGCTTCATTATCGATGTTGTTGGCAAAAATGATCCGTGGTTCGAGCAAGGCGCATCGGCCCTGGTCTTTGCCAGCCGGTTCCGCAATTTCGTGATTGCGCAGTGCCAAGAAGCCGGTATGCAGCTTTCTGCTGACGAAATTGACCTGATTGACGCTTGGTTTGCCGGCGGCCAAGCATCGGACAGTCGCGCGGATCAACCCGTGACAGAGCCGGCCGGAGGCGCCGAAGCGCCAGAAGCGGAAACTAATGCTGAGGCCGCATTGCCGCTCGGTGAACGGACAGCACGTTGGTGGCAGGAAACGGCCAGTCCGCGCGAGGAAGAACCAACGGAACTTGTCAGCGAGAGCGACCGCACGGATGAATTTCCTCGAATCGTTCGCAATCGGCTCAAGGCCTAAGTGATCAATTTCATCCTTGTTTTGAACTCAGATACAGACCAATAGAAAAAGAGCGGCCTGTTTTTGTCGGGCCGCTCTTTTTTTATCGAAAACTCAAGATCCTTTGGACAGCTCGGCCAATGCCTAAGACATGTACTGACCGCCGTTGGCATCTAGGCACGCGCCGGTGATGAAACCAGCCTCGTCAGCTGCGAGGAACGATACGCAACGAGCGATCTCGCGGGCATCGCCGAGACGACCAACCGGAATCTGAGGCAGAATCTTTGCTTCTAGGACATCCTTTGGGACCGCCGCCACCATCTCGGTATTGATGTAGCCAGGCGCGATAACGTTGCAGGTAATGCCTTTGACGGCACCTTCGAGCGCAACCGCTTTGCTGAACCCCAGGAGACCGGCCTTTGCTGCAGCATAGTTGGCCTGGCCAAGTTGCCCCTTACGACCGTTGACCGATGAAATTGAAATAATCCGTCCGAAATTGCGGGCACGCATGCCCTCGACCACGAGGCGGGTGAGGTTGAACACCGAGTTCAAATTGGTGTCGATCACGGCGTGCCAATTGTCCTTGCTCATGCGGTGCATGACGCCGTCGCGTGTAATGCCGGCATTGTTGACCAGCACATCAACCGGACCGATATCCTTCGTTATCCGTTCGATGCCCGCCTCACACGCCGCATAGTCGGAAACATCAAATTTAAAAACCGGAATACCGCTTTCGGATTGAAAGTTCTGGGCTGCCTCGTCATTACCGCCGTAATTGGCGGCCACGCGGTAACCCTTGCGTTTCAACTCCGTCGAAATAGCAGCGCCGATGCCCCGCGTTCCCCCCGTTACCACAGCAACACGTGTCATTCTCGTTGTCCTTTCGATTACTCTTTTACGTGACGTCGCCTCACTTTTGCCCAGGCAAAGGTGAGGCGACGTTATTGTTGCTGGTATCTTTGGGTTGCGGGATTTAGTCCCGCTCGACGCACATGGCGACACCCATGCCACCGCCGATACACAGCGTAGCAAGGCCTTTTTTGGCATCGCGGCGCTGCATTTCGAACAGCAGCGTATTGAGCACACGTGCACCCGATGCACCGATCGGGTGGCCGATCGCGATCGCTCCGCCGTTGACATTGACCTTATCGGTATCCCAACCGAGACCTTTGTTGACCGCACAAGCCTGCGCAGCAAAGGCTTCATTGGCCTCGACAAGATCGAGATCGTCGACTGTCCAACCGGCATTCTCGAGCGCTTTTTTCGACGCGGGGATTGGTCCGGTACCCATGATGGATGGGTCGACACCGGCGTGCGCCCACGAAACGATCCGCGCCATTGGCTTGATACCGCGCTTCTTCGCTTCTTCGAGGCTCATAAGCACCGCGGCGGCGGCACCATCGTTAATCCCGGAGGCGTTACCAGCCGTTACGGTGCCCTCGCGATCAAACGCCGGGCGCAATTTGGCGAGGCTATCGTACGTGGCACCGACCCGGATATATTCATCCTGATCCACAACCGTTTCGCCCTTACGGGTCTTGATCGTGACAGCGGCAATCTCGTCGTTAAACTTACCGGATTTCTGTGCCGCTTCGGCCTTGTTTTGTGAGGCGACAGCAAAGTTATCCTGCTGTTCGCGCGTGATCTGCCACTGGGCGGCAACGTTTTCGGCTGTGTTGCCCATGTGGTACCCGTTGAACGCATCCCAGAGACCATCCTTGATCATCGTATCAATGAACTTGGTATCGCCCATCTTCGTGCCGTCGCGCAGGTGCGAACAATGCGGCGCCTGGCTCATGCTTTCCTGGCCGCCAGCGACGACCACCGATGATGCGCCAAGCTGGATCTGCTGTGCACCGAGCGCAACTGCGCGCAGACCTGACCCGCACAATTGGTTCATGCCCCAAGCCGGTGCGTCGACGGGGATGCCGGCGGCAATCGAAGCCTGCCGTGCTGGATTCTGGCCGGTGCCGGCGGTCAGGATCTGACCGAGGATGACTTCGTCAACGTCCCCGCCTTCAACGCCGGCACGCTCCATGGCCGCTTCAATCGCGACACGGCCAAGTTCGTGCGCAGGCAGGGTCGACAGTGTTCCGTTGAAGGAACCAACCGGCGTTCGCGCGGCTCCAGCTATGACAACGGTATTCGCATCTGAACTCATTGGATTTCTCTCCCTGGCAAATTTCGGCCGCAGCAGCCACCGGTTCTGCGCACGAAGTATGCTTTGCACAGGCCGGAAGGGGCGAGCCACGCTTGAGGATGGCGATCGATTGTGTGTATGTATTGCAATTAACGTTGGATTTGCTGCACTGCAACACAACTTTCGTCGGATTTTTCATCAAGGCCGTTAAGAACCTTGACTGGAAAAAAACCTGATGCCGGGTTTAGCCTATCGTGTTACCCTACCGCAACGCAATATGCGGGACCGTCAGAAAAAGCGATCAAGTGGCCATGCTCGACAAATCAAAGCCAAAGACCGAGCAAAGCGAACCGGTTGTTATCAAGAAGTACGCGAATCGGCGGCTTTACAATACGGAATCGAGCACCTACGTGACGCTCGAAGATCTCGCGCAAATGGTGCGCGCAGACCGCGACTTTGTTGTCTATGATGCTAAGTCCGGCGATGATCTGACACATTCTGTGCTCACGCAAATCATCGTCGAGCAAGAAAGCCGTGAAGGCGGGCCGACACTGCTGCCAATCCCATTCCTGCGCCAACTCATCCGCTTTTACGATGACAGCATGGGAAATATGGTCCCAGGCTATCTGCAGTTCAGCATGGAAGCGCTGACCCAGCAGCAGGATGCGTATCGTAAGAAATTCGCAAATGCTTGGGGTACGACCGGTCTTGAGGCCTATCAAGAACAGGCTCGCAACAACCTTCAAATTTTCGAACAGGCGATGTCGATTTGGACGCCGTTCAAGCCAGCAGATGGTCCGACCGCAGGCGGAGCGGAGCAGCACAATGGCAGGGCGGCCGAAACAGCGGCTGAGCCAACTGATCCAAAGCCGGACGCAGAGTCGTTATCGGAGCCGGCTTCTGAGGCGGCACCGGCCGGCAACGAGATTGATGCACTGAAAGCTGAACTTGAAGCGATGCAGCATCGCATCGAAAAACTGTCGAGAAGCCGCTGAGCCCTGAAGCCGGCTCGGTCGACCGGGTCAGACCGACTTATTGAGCACTTCTTCGGCCTTCAGGGGGCGCCCGAGGTGAAAGCCCTGAAGATAGGTGATCCCGGTTTCCTCGACGATCTTCGCCGTTGGCTCGTCGATCACGTATTCAGCCACGGTCTCCAAACCAAAGTTCTCAGCGAGTTCCACCATCGTGCGCAGGAAAACACGATCGGTTTTATCCGTCGTCAAGTTGCGGACGAAGCCGCCGTCGATCTTCACCATGTCGACAGGTAGGTTTTTGAGTGTTTTGAACGAACTGTAGCCTGCCCCGAAATCATCGATCGCGACCGTGCAACCCATCTCCTTGACCGTGTCACAAAACACGATCGACTGGTTGAGGTCATGAATCGTCGCCGTTTCGGTGATTTCGACGATCAGCCGACTGGCAAGATCACGATGGCATCCAACCAAGTTATAAAGGTCCAGCAACCAATCGTGGTCCGCGCAGGTGAGCCCGGACACATTGAGCGAGAGGCGCAAGTTTGGATCGGCTTTGAGATACTTGACGGCGAGAGCCAAGGTGCGCCGATCGATCTGTTTGGAAAAGCCCAGTTGCTCGGCGACCTCGATAAACTCGCCGGCTGAAACGATCATGCCGTTCGGCTTGGTAATCCGCATCAGGCATTCATAGAAGCCTGGCTTCCGCGTCCGACTGTCAACGATGGGCTGCAGATCAAGGTGCATCCGATCTTCATCGAGTGCGAGACGAACCTCTTCCGCAATGAACATATTGCGCCGACGGGCGCTTTCTTTTTCTGCATTCAGAACATGCGCCTCGAAGCAGCTGACACGGCGCTCGCGCGCAACCGCGAGGGCTTCAAGACCGCGACTCAGGGCTTCGTTAACGGTTGATGCATGGTCGAGCAACAAAACGCCACCGACCGACAACGTCGCTGCGATCGGGCACGAGTCGAACTTCGTTTCCGATACCGCCTTGATCAGACGATCTGCGGCGACCCGCATCGAACTTGGTTCGCAATCGTTGAGTACGATGCCGAATTTGTTGGATGAATAGCGCCCAATTGAGTCGCCACCACGAAGCTTATCGCTCAGCACATTGGCAACGCCAGCCAGCACTTCATCACCCACGGCGAATCCGAATGTCTCATTGATAACCGAGAGATTGCTAACCGCAGCAACCAGGAATGCGCTTCGCGTCGACGATTTTTCGGCACGGTCCATCACGGCGGCCAGGGCCTGAGTGAGGCGGATGCGATTGAGCTGACCGGTCAGTTCGTCATAGTCGCTGGTTACGGTGTTGCGATCATCGAGCCGATCCGTATTGGTGATAATCCGCACGCGTCCGCGCGCACGTGCCGGTTTGCCGTTGTCATCGGCCCACCAACGGCCTTGTTCTTCAAGCCAGACGGCCTTTTGCGAGCGCAGCCCGCCAGGTGCGAAGCGGTAACGCACATTGTAAGGGACGCCATGGCCAAGGTCTTCGCCATGTCGTGTCGTGAATACCTGCTGACGGCGCGCGACATGTTCCGGCGCAATGAGCAGTTCGTACTTGTGGCAAGTCGCGATCGCCGTAATGTTGCGTATCGAAAGTACGTCGCCTGCGTTGGACTCCCAGGAAAACTTGTCGGCTTCGCGGCTCCAAACATAAGCCGTTTCGGCGCCCTCGCTTGAAAATACGATGTCTTTTTGAACGTTTTCGAGCAGTGTCGCCGCAAGGAGAGCGTCCGACGCCTTGCGGTCACCGTCTTGAAAAGACAAGGCGCCATCGTTGTCAACAGCCGCGACTGGAAGTTCTTTGTTCACGTCCTCAAGCCCCGGACTATCTCGCCAACATCGCATTCGGCACGTGGCGCCTCCTGCACGGCGGAGTTCCAAACGATGCGCCCAATCTAAGCTTGAATTCCTAACAACCGTTAAAGGAACGATTTGTTAGGCTATCGGACAGTCATTGTCAGATCCATGGTTTCGCCCACCAAGGGCGCCCATTCCACGCTCAATACGCGCGCGAATGGCCTGCCCCAGAAGGCAGGCCACTATCCTTGGATTTCAAAATTCTTGGGCTTCAAAAAGACGGGGTGTATCAGCCGCCGATCGCCAGATCGCGCCGTGCAACACGAATACCGATCGTGTAACCCGCGATCACGTCGATCAAGGTTGCAATTACAATGAAGAAGAAAACGGACGTCTGCGCCTGAGGGACCATAAGAAATTCGATCAAACAGACGACGAAAACCAGCATCGAAAGCCCGTGGTCCAACAACGACGCGCTTGATGTGTAGGTCGCTTTCAGCAGTTCCGCGAACAACGTGAAGAACAGCAGGAGTACGATCAGGTCGCCCCACGAGAAGTTCCACACCTGATCATTCAGCATTCGGATTGGCAGCAAGACATCGCGCAGCAGCTTGTCGGTTTCCACGGCCGTGCCGCTCCCGCCGCCGAACAAGACGAGAATGTTATAGAAGATGAAAACAAACAGGATCAGGGGGATCGCTCTGAGCGACATGGTCATACTCCGACAAGGTCTCGATTCATTTGACGGCGTAACCGTGGCGCCGAAAATGACTTTCGTATCGCAGGTAAGCCTACTTCAAGCACATTTTTATGGCGAGCACTTAGTTTAGCTCAAATTGAGACAAGCGAAAGTATTGAGCGCGCCACAGTGCGGTCTGCAGACCCCGAGCCGCGCGCCTATGCGTCTTCAGGATTGGCGAGGACCTGACGGCCACGATATTTGCCTGTTTTCAGGTCAATATGATGCGGGCGGCGCAATTCGCCGCTATCCTTATCTTCGATATAAGTCGGCGCTTTCAACGCATCGGCGGATCGACGAAAGCCCCGTTTCATAGGACTGATTTTTCTTTTTGGGACTGCCATATCTCAACTCCTCGTGCCGGCCCAACGCGCTCGCGATCACCTCAATTAAGCGATCCGGCCGTGGCAGCGCGCCTCGCGCTCTTGCCTGGACCAGCGGATTTCTTCAATCTGAACTGGATGGAACGGCGCTTATAGTCGAGTTCCGACAGAATTGCCAATAATTCTTATGGAAGACGAACCTGACGGCCAATTGTGCGATTCGCGGGCACTCTAAGAACGTCGGATAATGCAGTCTATCTGCACGTTGCCGGGGCGCATTCGATGCCGTATCCGCGCTGCAATGCGGCGCGTGAACCGCGTTGCATCGCCCGCTTTTCGCACCGACGGCGCTGGCAGGCTGGCAGTTAAAAGTGACGCCTCGCGCGGCGTTAAATCCTTGGCAGCACGCTTGAAATGCCGGCGCGCGGCGACGCCAATGCCGAACAGGCCCGGCCCCCACTGCGCAATATTGAGGTAGACCTCCATGATGCGCCGTTTGGGCCAAACCAGCTCAATGATCGGCGTTATGGCCAACTCAAGCCCTTTCCGCGCGAAACTGCGTTCGGTCCATAGGAACAAGTTTTTTGCGACCTGCATCGTGATCGTGCTCGCGCCGCGAACCGAATCAATGCCATGCCGGTCGATATCGCGCGTGGCCCGTCGCCACTCGCGAAAATCTATGCCGAAATGACGACAGAAGCGGGCATCTTCGGAACTGACAACCGCCCGGATGAGGTTTTCTGAAATATGCTCGATCGGCGTCCATTGATGGCGGACATTTGAACCGGCGATGCGGTCGCGCAGCATAACCGCCGATGTCGGTGGGTCAACAAAGCGCAGGCACAGCAGGACAATTGCGAAAAAACAGAAAAACGCAACCATGCCGCCTAAGAGAAAGACTGTCGCTGCATAGGCTGCCTGACGCGCCGATGCGCGCAACTCGTTCCACATGTTCATCCGGCGCCTATGATCGCATTCGATCATCGTTCGCAAGCCATACTTGCAATGATGACGCATAAACCACCTGCATCGACTTGCGATAGGATTTCGAGCCCAGCGATCAATTTTTTCAGCCAAGTGTGACACTCGGCCGGAGCCGTTACGCCATGACATCTTTCGAACAGCGCCTCGCAGCGCATGCCTCGTCCGCGGATGCCTATCTTGCAAATCGTCTCGACGCGCTTGGCGGCGTGCCCGATCGATTGCGCGACGCGATGCAGCTTGCCGTGATGGGCGGCGGCAAACGGTTTCGACCATTCCTCGTGATTGAATCGGCTGCACTTTTCGGAGTTTCGACTGACCGGGCGCTCGCCACCGCAGGCGCTCTCGAATGCCTGCATTGCTATTCGCTTGTCCATGATGATCTGCCAGCGATGGACAATGACCGCTTGCGGCGTGGCCGGCCGACCGTATGGGCAGCCTTTGATGACTGGACCGCCATATTGGCTGGTGACGCCCTGTTGACGCTCAGCTTTGAAATCCTTGGCGATGAGACTACGCACCCCGATCCAGCGACCCGCGCCGAGCTGGTTGCCATGCTTGCTGCGGCCGGCGGCCCGACCGGCATGGTCGGTGGTCAAACGCTGGATCTCATGTCAGACAAGCTCGGCGAGCCGAACGAACCAGATCTCGGCTATATCCGTCGCTTGCAGGCCATGAAAACCGGAGCGTTGATCCGGTTTGCCTGCGAAGCTGGCGCGGTTATTGGGGGGGCGGCCGCCGGTGAACGTGCGGCTTTGAGGTCTTTTGGCGACCGTCTCGGTGTGGTTTTCCAGATTGCCGATGACCTTCTGGATGCCACCGGCGATGCGGCGGCGGTCGGCAAAGCCACCGGCAAAGATGCAGCAGCCGGCAAGGCGACGCAGGTTTCACGTCTCGGCATCCCTGAAGCGACCAATTATCTCCAAGAAAATGTCAAGGCTGCAATCGCCGATCTCACACCGTTTGGCGCACGAGGTGCGATACTGGTCGATGCGGTTCACTTTGCTGCCGAAAGGGTCCGATGACGGAGAGGACCAGAAAAGCCGCCGGCATTGCATCCGGCGGCTCGCTGATCGTCTGATAGCGCGGCAAATCTACCCAGTCGTCGCCTGCGGGACGCCACCCGTTGCGTACATCAGGCCGCCAAATAGTACGGCGAAAACAATCGCCGTCATCAGCGCGTTGGTAAATCGACTGTTGAACGCAATCATATTGGCGACGAGGTCGATGATGAATACGAGCACGGCTGATATGCCGACCATCTTGAACCATTGCTGCTGGCTCATGGCACCGACCTCAGCACTGAGAGCAGTTTGGTCGATGACAAAATAGAGCGCGCCATAAACCAAGGCAAAAACGACGGCCGTCACAAGCGCGTTCATGAACCGGTTCGAAAACGACAGCATATTGCCGATATAACCAATAACGAACAGGATCCCGGCCCCGATGAGGATTTTCATTAGAAATGCAGATTCAGCTTCCGACATGGATTTTCTCCCTTGGTGCGCGATCCCTAGTTTCGCGCCTGCGCTGATCGTCAAGCCGCACAAACTTTAGGCAGCTGCTTTGTCCGACGCGTGCCTATAGCAGAAATGTCGTGGCGTTGCGAAATTCCGCCATTCCAATGAGCTTCTGCAGACATTGAGCTGCCACCGAAGCGTTTCAGGACGATCGTCGCGGTAGCAAATTCGGTGTTTTTGCTGCGCCCTATTTACCGAATCGCTGCTCGATGTAGTCTTCCATGATTGCCTTGAACTCAGCGGCAATGTTGGCACCGCGCAGCGTCCTGGCCTTCTTGCCGTCGATAAAGACCGGTGCAGTTGGTGTTTCACCTGTCCCAGGCAGTGAGATCCCGATATCGGCGTGCTTCGATTCGCCTGGCCCGTTCACGATGCAGCCCATGACTGCCAAGTTGAGCTGCTCGACACCCGGGTAACGCGCCCGCCACTCAGGCATGCGATCGCGGATCATATCCTGGACATCGCGCGCAAGTTCCTGGAACACCGTCGACGTCGTACGGCCGCACCCCGGACAGGCCGCCACAATCGGAGTGAACGAACGCAGGCCCATGGTCTGCAACAACTCTTGTGCCGCCTGGACCTCGGTTGTCCGCGAGCCGCCGGGCTCCGGGGTCAAAGAAAACCGTATCGTATCGCCAATGCCCTGCTGGAGAAGCACGCCCATCGCCGCTGATGACGCCACAATGCCTTTCGAGCCCATGCCGGCCTCGGTCAGCCCAAGATGCAAAGCATAATCCGAGCGCTCGCTCAGCATCGTATACACACTGATCAAATCCTGGACCGCCGAAACCTTTGCAGAGATGACGATCTGATCTCGGCCAAGACCGAGTTCTTCGGCACGCCCCGCCGACAGCAGAGCCGATTGCACAATCGCTTCATGCATGACGGCGCGGGCCGGCCGCGGCGTTGCCGCAGCAGCGTTTTCGTCCATCAACTGGGTCAGCAATTCCTGATCGAGCGAGCCCCAATTGACGCCGATACGTACGGGCTTGCGGTGCTCCATCGCCTTCTCGACAATCGAGGAGAATTGAACGTCACGCTTGGACTTGAAACCGACGTTGCCGGGATTGATGCGATACTTGTGCAAAGCTTGGGCACATGCTGGATTGTCAGCCAAGAGTGTGTGGCCATTGTAGTGAAAATCGCCAACGATCGGCACCAGGATGTCGCGCGCCTCAAGCCTTTCACGAATGTGCGGGACCGCTTTCGCGGCTTCGTCGCGATCAACGGTGACGCGCACCAGCTCGGAACCGGCACGCGCCAATCCGGCAACCTGATCGGTGGTCCCATCGACATCGGCAGTATCCGTATTCGTCATCGACTGCACGACAACCGGCGCGCCGCCGCCGATCGTGACGGCGCCAACGCGCACGGCGACGGTATCGCGGCGAGGCGCAATCAACTCGGAAGTGTCGGAAGGATCGTGGCGATCCACTTCACCATCCATTCGGCCTGCTCCTCAAAAAGTTTGATTTCGTCAGCGCAACCTGCGTACCAGTTCCTGGCTCGGATAGGAGTCCGCAGGGAGACCGAATTTTATCTGCGCAGCCTTCACCGCCGCGCGACTTCGAACACCATGCTTACCGTCGACGCCGCCGGTATCGAAACCGCGCTTGTTCAGCAGGTCTTGCAAGGCGAGGATCCGCTTGTAGTCAAATGCCTCGATCGGACCTCGACCTTCGCGATACCTTGGCGCGCCTGTCAATCGTGTTGCCAGGTACGCGGCCGTAATCGCGTAATTCAGCGATTGGTTCCACTGTGGATAAATGTCGAAGTTTCGATAGGCAATGAAGGCCGGTCCGTTACGCCCCATCGGGAGCAACAAAGCCGCGCGCGCATCGCCTTTGAGCGGCCGTCCACGCCGGTCTTGAACACCCCAGGCGCCGAGCTTCGATAACGAATGCTTGATGGCGAGATCAGCCTCGCGCCACGGCATGCGACGCGGCACTTGAACCTCCTGCAGCCAAGGCTCGCCGCGTCGCCAGCCGAGATGCTTTATGAACGCAGCCGTTGAGTGGATGATATCGATGTCGCTGCGAATCAAATCCCGGCGGCCGTCACCGTCAGCATCAACGGCAAATTCCAGATAGTGGGACGGTAGAAACTGCGTCTGTCCCAGTTCTCCAGCCCATGATCCGACCATGCGCGGCAGCGAGAGATAACCTTGGTCAATGATCTTCATCGCGGCAATCAGTTCGCCCTGAAAAAGCTCAGGTCGGCGGCAGTCGTAGGCAAGCGTCGCGAGCGAATCGAAAATCTGACTCTGCTTCGACGTGCCCGCACCAAAGTCGCTCTCGAGCGCCCAGAAGGCCGTTATGATCGGCCCTGGGACGCCGTATTTCTGTTCTGCCCGGCGGAATTCACCCGCACGCTGCTTGAGCTTGCGAGCACCTGTCTTCAAACGGTGGGAGGTGACCAGGCGCTTTGAAAACTCCGCGAAGGTCAGCGAAAAGAAGCTCTGGCGGCGGTCCCGCTTGATGATATTGGGCTTGAACGAAACCGTGTCATACGTTCGCCGGATCGTTGCCGGTTTGACACCGGCGTCGACAACGCTCTGGCGAAACTTTTTCTTCCAGGAAGAAAAGCTACCGGTCGTCCGACATGACGACTTTGCATAGGCGGCAGCGGGCGCCAGGCCGAACAGAAGCCCCGCCGCACACAACATCGCCGCTCTTGAATATTTCACTGCCGCACCCTCGTATTCCGTGACAAACCGCCAGCAATCGCCAATTTTCAATGCTCTACTTTACTATTGGCGTCCTGCCCACCAGATATGTGGCATCCTGGTTGCACGCCCCACACACTCGGGCAACGATTCCGCGCCATGTTTACCAAATAGAACCATACGAGCCTGTACGTTTATGAGATTGCCGTACATCTTTGCTACAGTAATGGGGTTATTTGACAATCCGATGTTTCCGGCATTTTTCGGCCACAGCATGGCCGCATCCGGGCCGCACCAGGATTGTTGACTGGCAACACAGTATTTGCTCCCAACATTGCTTATAGGGGCAAAAAAGCGGGCAAGATTACGGAAACTTGTTAGCCGGCGTTGCAATTGAAGCCGACCTGGAGCGACTCCGGGTCTTGGAGGCAATCATATGGACCTGGTTCCGTTGGCAACAACTTTTGGCGGAATTGCATCCGACTCGCAGACGCTCCTGACCGGAGCCGGCATTCTGCTTGTCGTCCTTTATCTGCTCTTTTCCCAGTTTGGCAAACGCCTTAGCGCGATGCTGCATGACGTAATGTTTACGAACTGGCGGCTTGGGCTGCTCGGTCTGACCGGCGTCGTCCTGTCAATTGCTTCAGGTTGGACGACCTGGGACGGCATGAGCAACTTTACGAAAGAGCCCTTGCTGTCCGCCCTGGTGACGTTTGGTATCCAGGGTATCATGCTGATCGTCGCCTGGCTGATCGGCGAGAGTTTCGCGACGGGCATGAACCATCGCCCTCAACGTGCCGGATCCCATGCCTCGCCGACGCTTCGAATCTTGCAGCCGGTTGCCAGCTCGATCGCCGGAATTATGCTGTTTACGGCGATCGGCATCCTGATCTACAGCGCTTTCGGCACACCTGATGTGGTCGCGGACGCGCGCAGCGGCGGTGAGCCCTGGTGGAACAATTGGTGGGACAAACTCGCGATTGCGGCGCCAGTCGTGGTGCTCGTCACGCTGCTGATCGTCAATGCCGGCAGCGACGTATTGGCCGACTACACGCAATCGCTGCGCGTCATGATCCGCAGCGCGGTGCTTTGGGTGATGTTCCTCGCCTGTATGGCAACATCCGTCTTCTTTTCGTTCGATTCCCTGTTCTCGACCATTTTCCCGGCCGAGGAACGGCAGCGGGCGGCCGATCTTCGCGCGCAGAACCAGGTCGCGGGCATCGTCAACGATATCGCAGGATTGACGGCAGCCAGTCGCCTGAGCGAGCAAGAGGCATTGTTTACGGACGATGCCTGGACGCGCTATTCAGCCAACCTGGACGAACTGAGAACGATTGCGACCGGCGCCGAAGACAAGCTGCAGGCGTTCATGGAACAGAAGTTGCGTGAGCGCCAGAGCCAACTGAACCGGTTCCAGGAGGACAAATCCTCTGCAGAAGCCCAGCAAGTCAGCCTGACCCAGCGCAAAGCTCTTCTGAACTCCGAGATTGGCCGCCTGAAGGAACAAGTCTCGGGCATCGCCCCCGAAGTTGCCCGGCTGAAGGGGTTGGTGTTCAGCAAGGACCGTGAGTTGATCGCGAAGAAGGCCGAAGCCGAAGCCGAGGCCGGTGGCATTGGCATTACCTCCAAGGTCGGCCGCGGCCCGAAATATCGTGAAATCAGGAAACAGCTATTTCGACTAGGAGAAGAAAAGAAGAACCTTGAACTGCAGTTGCGTGAATTCCAACAGCGTTTGGATGCCGGCCGCAAGAAACTGACACTGAGTGAGACGGAGCTGACGCAGACAGACGGTGAAATTGCCAAACTTCGAGGTCGATCAGAAACAGCCTCACGGATGATCGATGCGCGCGCGAAGCGCGACACAGCCGCGCCGAGCTTTGATGCAACGGACGGCCTGCAGCAGCTTGCCACGGCCCGTGAAGCGTTTCGCCGCGAGCCCGACGCCAAAGGGCTTGGCAAAATTCAAAACCTTTGCGGTGCGATCGTCAGCGCGATGCAATCGCAGCCCGTCCTCAAGGAGCAAACAAGTCGCATCAACTGTGACCCGGGCGCTGCCAGTGAGGCGGCCGCACGCGTCTTCGCGCTCAACACCGGGCTTGTCGCGCTCCAGCAGCGCTGCATCGGCGGTGACAAGCTGCCGAACGGTGGTGCCGATGCCTTGTTCGCCTTTGCCCGCAGCTGCGTTCAGGACGCCGGACTGCCAAGTCGGGACACCACGACTTTGCGCAAGCAGATCAACATCATCGAGCTCAACCGCGATGACAAGGCGCACCGCTTCGTTGTCACGTCAAACGCCTTCCAGGACGGCAACAAGCTGGCCTATCTCGCGCTGGCGATTGCGATCGCGATTGACGCGTTGGTCTTCATGTCCGGTCTGTTCGGCGCCAACGCGGTCCGCTCGCCGCTGTCCGACGTGCCCAGTCACAAGGGCCGTAGTGCGCGTCAATTGGAAAGCGTTGTCGAAAATGCGCTGTTACCCGACAAGTTCGAGAACGCGATGCACGCGCTTGAGGAAATCCAGCCGATCAGCGGCTCGGCGCCGGCATCTCTCGGACCTGGATGGACACACGAGACGATTGTTCAGGACGGCGAGACCGGCTCGAAGTCGCTCGTCCTAAAAGTTCTCAATGCTGGCGCAACGATCGGTGCCGTAAATCGTGACGACACATTTCCAGCACGTTACTTCATCCGCGGTGAACTCGTCGAGTTCCTCAATCAGGTCGCCAAGCATGCCTTCGAGAGTGATAAGGACAAAGTTAAGCTCTCCGATTTGCGCAAGATCTTGACGATCGCGCTGCAACCGAGAGTCAGTGATAACGCCGACGTCGTTCTCGGCCATATGCATCCAATTTCCGAGATGAACGAATGCACATCCGAGATCTTCATGCATGAGGTGGAGGCCGCCCAGGTTCCGGTTGTAAAGCGTGCACTCAATGCGGGTTCAACGCTTAATTTCGTTTTGCGCGATGAACGCAAAGAACAGAACGGACGCTATTACATTCACAAGAATTTCTACCGTACACTCGCTATGATCTCGGCAGAGCATTCTGCTTTTGGTCGGTTTGGGCATCGACAACTGGCGTCGCCCGATGCGATCGCGGTTGATGGTGGCGCACTCGAAGCAGCAACCGGCGCGGCGGTGATTGCCGATCAGCTCACCCAAGCGAGGCCACAAATCACCGACGAAACCTTTCGCTCACCCACGGAAGCCACTGTTCACATCGACCAGAGCCCCGATGGTCTGTCGCCGCGATCTGAGGAAGCAGAGATCCGTCGGGGGTTCCTCGAGAAGTTGATCCAAGTCCTTGGTATTGATCCTGATAGGTACTTCGAGCTGTCAGGCCCGACGTTCGGCGCAGCGCTTGCGACCAGCGAGGCATTCAAAGAACAACGCCGTCAAAACGAACTGCTTGAGCTCAACCTGAAGCAGCGTGATCGTCAGGCCCAGCAACGCATTGCCGACGCGCAAAAGGCGATCGACTCGAAAATCGTTGGAGAAGAAAGCGCATTTGAACGCCAAATGCTTAACGATGCCCGCAATGAGATCGAAGATAATTGGCCCATCATCATGATGCTGCCAAAGGGTCCATACGAAGTCCTGTTCGAGCAGATGATCGAAAATTACGAAAAGGACGCCGGCGACGGCCTGCTGGACGCAGACAAGGAAACCGTCCTGAAGAACGCTCGGACCATTCGCAATGCGATTGCCACCAACCCGCGCAACTCAATCGATGATTGGGAAAAACTTGCGCGAGATCTTGGCAGCGACGACGACAACAATGCCGAAATCGTGCCGATCAACAGCCGACGAGCATAGAATATTGCGGCCAATGAGAAGCACGCCGGCGAGCCGACGCGCTACCCTATCTGCAATTGATCCGCCCGTTACCGCGCCTCGACGACTTTCTGGCTTTGCTCGCCGAGGCCCTGGATGCCGAGCGTCATGACGTCGCCGACGTTGAGGAACACCTGTGGGTTCATGCCCAGGCCAACACCAGGCGGCGTCCCGGTCGTGACGACGTCACCGGCTTCCAAAACCATGAACTGCGAGATGTAGTGCAGACAGTGCGCAATTGAGAAGATCATCGTTTTCGTATTGCCGGTCTGCATGCGCTTGCCGTTGACGTCGAGGTACATGTCGAGGTTCTGGACGTCGCCAATCTCATCAGGCGTGACCAGCCAGGGGCCGAGCGGACCGGACGTCTCGAAGCACTTGCCCTTCATCCACTGACCGCCACGTTCCGCCTGGAAGTGGCGCTCGGAGACATCGTTACAGACCGCATAACCCGCCACGTAATCGAGCGCGTCCTTCTCGTCGACGTACTGCGCACGCTGGCCCACCACGAACGCGATCTCCGTCTCCCAATCCAGCTTCTTGGAGCCGCGCGGCATGATCACATCATCGTTTGGCCCGACGATGCAGTTGGCCAGCTTGTTAAACAAAATAGGCTCTTCCGGGATCGCAGCACCGGTTTCCTTGGCGTGATCGGCATAATTGAGCCCGACAGCGATGAAATTGCGGCTGCCAGAGATCGGCGCACCAATGCGCGCATCGGCCGGTGCCTCGGGTAGCGCAGCCGGATCGAGCGCGCGCAACTTGTCGAGGCTCGCCGGCGAAACGGTGTCTCCGGTAAGATCCGATATATGGCCCGACAGATCTCGGATTTTTCCGTCGCCATCCACCAGTCCGGGTCGTTCATTGCCGGCCTTGCCAAAGCGCACGAGTTTCATGAGGCTTCCTCCATTTTAATTTTTCGTGAGAATTTTGTCGTTGACTTGATGTCTAGGCACTATGCCTTGGCGGATCAAGACAATGGCAGACGGCCACGATCAGATAGACGGCAAGTTTCGGGCAACGGGGCGCTGACAGCAGCCACTGCGGAGGGTATCCTCACGGGCAACGACATTCGACAAGACAAGGATCAGACGCATGGCTGGCAGAGAAGCAGTAATCGTTTCAACGGCGCGCACGCCCATCGGCAAGGCCTACCGGGGTGCGTTCAATGATACGGCGGCACAAACACTTGGTGGCCATGTGATTGCCGAAGCTGTCAAACGCGCCGGCGTCGAGGGTGGCGAAGTCGAGGACGTGCTGATGGGCAGTGCCTTGCAACAAGGCGCGACCGGGCACAACACGGCGCGCCAGTGCGCCATGCGCGCCGGCCTGCCGGTGTCGGTGCCGGGCATGTCGATCGATCGACAGTGCGCCTCGGGGATGATGGCGATCGGTGCGGCCGCCAAGCAGGTTCTGCATGACGGCATGGATATTGTCGTCGGCGGCGGGCTTGAGTCGGTATCGCTGGTCCAGAACGACAAGATGAACCAGTTCCGCGTCCAGGATCCGAGCCTCGTTGCGATGGTCCCTGCCATGTACATGTCGATGCTGGAAACCGCCGAGACCGTTGCCGCGCGCTATAACGTCTCGCGCGAAGACCAGGACGAGTACGCCCTGCAATCGCAATTGCGCACGGCCGCCGGCCAACAGCGCGGCGCGTTCGACGACGAGATCACGGCGCTTAGCACAACGATGAAGGTGCAGGACCGCGAGACAAAGGAGATCTCCGATGTTGAGGTCAAGCTCGACAAGGACGAAGGCAACCGGCCGTCAACCAACCTTGAAGGACTGCAAAGCCTGGCTCCGGTCTTCAAAGATGGTTTGACCATCAAGGAAGGTGGTTACATCACCGCTGGCAACGCGTCGCAGCTTTCGGATGGTGCCTCGGCAGCCGTTGTCATGGAAGCGCGGGAGGCCTCCCGACGCGGGCTGCAGCCTCTCGGAATCTACCGCGGCATGGCGGCCGCCGGATGCGATCCGGACGAAATGGGGATCGGCCCTGTCTTCGCCGTGCCGAAACTGTTGCAGAAGAACGGCCTCAAGATGGACGACATCGGGCTGTGGGAGCTCAACGAGGCGTTCGCAGTACAGGTGCTCTACTGCCGTGATAAACTTGGCATTCCCAACGAGAATTTGAACGTCAATGGTGGTGCAATTTCGATTGGCCACCCCTATGGTATGTCAGGCGCCCGGATGGTTGGTCATGCACTGATCGAGGGTAAAAAGCGCGGCGCGAAATATGTTGTTTGCACCATGTGCGTCGGTGGCGGAATGGGTGCAGCCGGACTATTCGAAGTTGCATGAACAATACTATTCATGGCGGGCTAGGCAGGACTGATTGACCGGCCCGCCATCACGTAAATATGAATCATATTATGATCGAAACCTAGCAAGATACTGACTCGCAAGGATTCCTTAAGCATATAATTGTTTACTTTAAGCATGATTCTACCGGTAACTACCGGTGAACCGTCTTTTCGATGGGACTTGAGGCTCGCTCCGTGCTTACCGCCGTCACAGAAGCGCTTGATCGCCTGATAGACAAGGCCGACTACAAGGTCCGTTCCTTGCTGAGCTGGCGCCGTAAACGTCGCACAGACAGGTTGTATGGCAACCTGCCGGTGCAACCGATTGCGGCTTTTAAAGGCAGCCAAGGGCAGATCTGGAATGCGGCAGATGTTGTACAGTCATACTGTGCCAGCGGCGCGGATGTCGTTGCAGCACACGGCGCAGCGGCCACGAAGCTTGATGCGACAGAGTACGCGCTCACAATGATGCTCGAAGAGCTGCGGTCCGTAATGTCGTCGCCACCGACGACCTGGCGGCCGGTACGCACCCCCAACACACCCGCCGTCGTGGCCGCTGCAGACGCGACCTTTCGCGCGGCTTAAAGCGCCGAGGTTTTCAACGTATAGATCACGAAAGCCGCCGTCACCGCTGATAGGCAGGTTCCGAGCGCCACGGCGCCCGACGCAGAGTGCGGCGCGAGGTTGTTGCGGGATGCAAACAGATAGGCGTTGGCGCCGGTCGGCATTGCAGCAAAGATCGTGACGACGCCGGCTGCAACCGGTGGCAAAGCGAAAACATGGATTGCCACGGCCCAGGCGATCACCGGCATAACCAAGATCTTGAGCACAAGCACTGTGGTAAGCGTCGGTACCTGACCGGCAATCCGGAATCCAAGCAGGCTTAAGCCCAACGAGATGAGCGCGCATGGAATGCCGGCGCGACCGATCAGCGTCACGACTTCATCCGCAAGCGGGTCGAACCCGAGGCCGGACATGCGCCAGAGCGTCCCCGCGATGATCGACAAAACAATGAAATTGCGCGACAGCTCGGCAACGAGATCCCGGCCGATCGTGAAAACGGACAATTTGCGATCACCCGCGCTCAATGCCACGTGAATCGACGCCATCGCCCAAAGCAGCGGCGAGTGCAGCGACACCAAGATTGCGATTGGCGCAGCCGCTGCCTCGCCATAGAGGTTTAGACTGAGCGGTATTCCAATCATGACGACGTTGCTGAAACTAGCACTCATCGCGATTGAGGATGCTTCTGCCGTGGTGCGGCGCAGGAAAACGACAGTGGCCACCGTTGCCATTAACCAAATCACCAGTGTCGTGCCGTAGTACGCCCCCCACAATGCATAGGGTGTTACGTCCGGCAGTTCCGCGGTTGCCATTTTGCGGAACAGCATCGCCGGAATGGCAAGGTTGAATGTGAACTCAGCCAGTCCCTTTGCGCCAACATCTGAAATCCAGTTGAGACGGCCGGCGAGGTAGCCGATCGCAATCAGCGCAAACACTGGTGCGACGACCGAAACGACGTTTTCCATGAAGCAAACTGGCGCCCTATGCCGACGCGCTGCCACTCGGCTTTGGCACGCTTGGCTGCCCGGATGGCGTCACGTCAGCCGGCCGCGGCGGCCGTGTTGCCGGCACCGTCCCGGTAGAGCGCTGCATTGCCATGCGTTGGTTCTCAGTGGCTGGCGCTGCTTGCGGCGGCGCGTCATTGTCGCGAGTTGCCGCCTGCCGGTCACTTTCCATGCGGACCTGTGCGCGGCTGTGGCGTGTCGCACGGCGCCCGGCAAAGAGCCAATACACCAACCCGCCAACGAAACCGCTCGTCAAATAGGCCGCCATCGCGTAGCTATTGACGATGCTCGGTTCCGATGCCGTCTCGTTCATGTGAATGAGACCAAACCCAGCAACTGCGATCACCATTGCAACAATTGCGTGATAGGCGAAACTCCGGATGCCCTGCCACTCACTAATCAGCACGGCCAGCAGCGCGAACGGCGCGGCAAAAACCGCGATATGAGTCGCCGACAGCAGGCCCCAGGTTAAAGCCTCGCCCAGCCGCTCATCGCCCGCCACAACCAATTCGGCTGGAGTGACGGCAAACAAGACCTGGACAAAACCGGCCGCCAGACAGGCAATCGCAAAACCGATCAAGATCCGCAAGAGCGCTCCAAGGAACGTCAGCATCGCACTCACTCCACTCCTCAACCCGCTCAACTCAGCGAAGAGCATAGCGGATTAGTTAGGCGCAGTCATAATGCTTGGCCCCAGCGTGATCAACGCGTTTTAGTGATCGTCGATTAATTGGTGGCCCGCATGTTCCATGTGTTCATGCGCGTCGGCCGGCCAAGAGCCAATAGACAAATCCGGCAATGAAACCACCAGTTGCAAACACTTGCCAGACTGCGACCGCAGGAAGATCCATTGCACCGGTCGTACCGATGCGGGCTAGTAAAGGCGCGGAGACCGCGGCCAAGCCGCCACAAACGACATAGTAGTAAACTGAACGGATCCGCGCGATTTCGCCGATCAGTACGACGAGAATCGCCGGCAACAGAGTAATCGCCTGAGCCAGCACAACCATAGTCTGTACCAGCTCAAACCCACCATTGATCGTCATGTCGGGATCATCAAACCCATTTGCATACTGAGTAATGCGTTCGAGCCCGAGAGTCAGGATCACAAACGCGCACACCAGTCCGGAAAGGATGAATGCGATCGGCAGCCAGATGATACGACCGATAGTAGCGAGCAAAATGACCCCCTCTCAGTCCCGGCCGTCTTCGTTGGCGACTGGCTCTTCATCGAGCATCGCCCGAGCACGGGCGCTCAACTTTTCGCTGGCCGACTTGAGCTGGCCGCAGGCAGCAAAGATGTCACGGCCGCGCGGTGTGCGGACGGGGCTCGCGTAACCTGCACGATTGACGATTTCGGCGAATTTCTCAATCTGACCCCAATCCGAGCACTCATACCGCGTCCCCGGCCACGGATTGAATGGAATCAGGTTGATCTTCGCTGGAATTCCAGCAAGCAGGCGGACCAGTTCCTTGGCATCGGACGCTTGGTCATTGACGCCCTTCAACATGACATACTCGAACGTGATGCGACGCGCGTTGGAAAGCCCAGGATATGCTTTGCAGGCAGCGAGCAGATCTTTGATCGGCCACCGCTTGTTGATTGGCACGAGCTCATTGCGCAAGTCATCACGCACGGCATGCAGGGAAATCGCCAACATGGTGCCGGCTGTTTCGCCCCAGCGGGCGATTTCCGGCACAATTCCTGACGTTGACAGCGTAATGCGTCGTTTGGACAGCGAAATGCCGTCGCAATCGGAAACCACCGCCATAGCGCGCGCAACGTTCTCGAAATTGTAAAGCGGCTCGCCCATCCCCATTAGAACGACGTTGGTGATCTTTCGTTTGGAGTCCGGGATCAAGCCATCGTTCGGGCTATCCGCGTTCGGCCAATCACCGATCCGGTCTCGCGCCATGATCACCTGACCAACGATCTCCTCGGGCTCGAGATTGCGGACGAGACGCTGCGTTCCCGTATGGCAAAACGAACAGTTCAGCGTACAACCGACCTGGCTTGAGATGCAAAGCGTTCCGCGACCCGGCTCCGGGATGTACACCGTTTCAATTTCCGGAGCGGCCGCCTCGTGGCCTCGCCGAGGTAAACGCAGCAGCCACTTGCGCGTACCGTCAACCGATATCTGCTCGCTGACAATTTTTGGACGGGCGAGCGAGAAAGCTTCCTTCAGAGTGCAACGCAGCGCCTTCGAGACATCCGTCATCTCGTCGAAGGACGTAATCCCGCGCACGTAAATCCAGCTCCACAACTGATTGACGCGCATGCGCAGCTGGCGCTCTGGCACGCCAACGTCAGCCAGGACATCGCGCAGCCCAGCGCGGTCCAGTCCGGCAAGGCTCGGGTGGCAGCCAAGATCATGCCGAGGCTCTTGAGCCGTTATCGTGTCTACGAGCGCGACCATTTTCTACTTTCACCGTCGTTTGCAGCTGCTATCGCCATCCACGGCGACCACAGGCGGCATAGATAGTCGATCGATGGTCAAAACGGAAGCGGGCGCCACGTGGGCGCCCGCAATTCAGTCGATTAACGAACGACGAAGTTTACTTTTTGAGAGGCTTCGGCTTCTTTGCGGCCTCTGCCTTGGCAGCCTTTTCGATATCTTCGCGCCGGACGCCCTTGATATCCGTCTTGCGCCCGAGCAGGTTCGCGAGGGCGTATTGCAGCTGGCGATCCTCAGATCGTTCCGTCGGCACAAATGTTGACGATCCAGATTCTTCCTTGCCCTGGCCTTCGGCATTCAAATGGCCACGTAAATTGGCCTCGCCGCGGGGGCTGCGTCGTTCGCGCTTCTTAACGTCTTCAGGTGCCTCCTGCTCGACCACGATATCCGGATCAATACCCTTGGCCTGGATCGATCGACCGGATGGCGTGTAATACCGCGCTGTCGTTAGCCGCAGCGCACCCTTACCGCCAAGTGGAATGATGGTCTGCACCGAACCCTTACCGAATGACCGAGTACCGATGATCAGTCCACGGGAATGATCCTGGATCGCACCGGCAACAATCTCCGAGGCCGACGCCGAACCGCCATTTATCAAAACAACGACCTTCTTGCCGCCGGTTATGTCACCACGGCGCGCCTGAGAACGTTGCGTTTCCTGCAAATTTCGGCCTTTGGTCAGAACGATCGCGCCCTTGTCGAGGAAATCATCGCTGACGGAGACCGCCTGATCGAGTAACCCACCGGGGTTGTTGCGCAGATCGATCACCCAGCCTTTGATTTTGCCGCCAGATTCTTTGTTTAGTCTTTCGACGGCTTTGACCAGATTGGCATGAGTCTTTTCATTAAACGTCGTGACTTTGACGTAGCCAACCTCGCCGTCGGCCTCGAGACGCGATTTGATGGCATTGATGCGGATCACCGAGCGGACAATCTTAACGTCGAATGGCTCGTCACGCCCTTTGCGCACGATGGTCAGCAAGATCGGCGTATTGACGAGACCGCGCATTTTCTCGACGGCTTGTTCGAGCGTTTCGCCGACAATCGACTTACTGTCGAGGTGAGTGATCAGGTCGCCGGCCTTGATGCCGGCCTTTGCCGCGGGTGTATCGTCGATCGGCGAAACGACCTTCACAACGCCTTTTTCCATGGTCACTTCGATACCCAATCCGCCGAATTCACCGCGGGTCTGGATTTGCATGTCCTGGAAATGCTTGGCGTTGAGGTAGGCCGAATGCGGATCAAGCGCTGTCAGCATACCGTTGATTGCGGTTTCGATGAGTTTCGTATCGTTGGGCTTCTCGACATAATCGCTCCGCACGCGTTCAAGCACGTCACCGAACAAGTCCAGCTGCTTGTAAATCTCGGAGTTCGGCGTTGTTGCCGAATAGGTTTTGGTGACGTTAAGCACCGTCGTCGCGGCGGCTAGGCCCGACATCACCATGAAGCTCCAAAATGCGAAATCTGACTTGCGCATCAACCTTGAACCTTTTGCTTTGAACTGGCGGACCACCATGGCCGCGGATTAATCGGTCGTCCATCCTTGCGAAATTCTACATACAGTCTTGGCGAATTTGCGCCGGATCGAGCGCCTGGAGCACTTTTCATAGTCCCGACCGGCTCAGCCGCCAGTACGAACTGGCCGGATTGTACATCAATTCGTGACAATCCGGCCAACAAGACATGAAAGCCTTTACCAGTTTTGATGATCACAATCTGCCCGTACGTTCGAAATTTACCGGCATAGACCACCCAACCATCGGCTGGCGACGTAATTTGCGCACCATATCGCGTCTTTATCTTGATGCCCTTCGACCGGCCACCGAATTTCACAGGCTCGCCGAAGCGCGTTTCGATTTGACCGGCCGCCGGCAAGGGCAGTTGTCCCTTCGCTCGATGAAAGGGAATTGCCGGAGCAATCCGCGCCGAATCGCCAATATATGCACCGCCATTCGGTGACAGATCGTATGATGGCTTGGGCCTGATCCCACCTTCAGACGGCAGTGTAATCGTCGTATTTTCGGGCTTGCCGCCTGCACTCGGCGGCACGGGGTTCTTGGGAACGTTGAGCGCCAGGCGCAGCTTCTTCAATTTATCTGCCTGAGCCTTGCTGCGGGCAGTGGCCGCTGCTTCAGCCTCCGCAATTGCCTTACGGCGCTCAGCCGCCACCAACTTTTGGCCCAACCTGGTATTGCGATCGATCGCCGGCCCCAACTTGCGGATCAGATCCTCAAGATTGTCGACCGTTCCGCCGACCACCTTTACCGTCCGACGGACCTCCGCCAGCTCAACTTTCCGGTCGCCAAGCGACTTGCGCTTGGTTTGCATCAAATAGGAAAGCCGCGTCTGCGCGTCCTTGAGCGTTTTGGCTTCGCGACGCAGCCGCTCGCTTTCCGTCCGGATCCCGCTCATCAGCGCAACCAAACGATTGAGCTGGCGCGAGAGAACCAAAGCCTCGCCGCGCAACTTAGGGAAAGCCCGGGCCAGCAACATGGCGGAGCGCACCATTGCGAGCGCGTCAGAACGCCGGGTAATCATGACCGGCGGGGGATTGCGCCCCATGCGCTGAATAGCGGAAAGCAGCCGACCGATCGAGCGGTGCTGAGCATTCAAAGACGTTCGCAGACCCTGCTCTTGTTCTTCAAGCTTTCCCAGTCGGCCCTCGATGGCCGTCATCTTGGATTCGGTCTGCTTGATTTTCTGGCCAGACTGGATCAGATCCTTGTTGAGTTCCGCGCGATCCTTAGCCAATCGCGCCATTTCTTTCTTAATGACGCCGGCGCGTTCGCGATTCTCATTGAGAAATTTTTGATTGCTTTCAAGACTGGCGCGCGCTTTTTCACGTCGCGCGATCGCTTGCTGCAGTTTGGCACGCACTTCTTCAGCTGACTGCGCAAGCCCTTCCGCCGGCCAAGCGAGAAGGCTCACCGCCAGTACGGAGGCCGCCATCACCAAGCCAACAGCGCCGCTTCTACCCAATACGGCATGTTCGTGATTCAACTGCATCGAATCATTTTGTCCGCGCTTTGCATGAATTCTTGGTAACCGAATTCGTCCTTTTGTCACAACTCTGATCCGTGTCGCGACACTCGTTTTCACCGATCCGCCACCTGGAAGATACTACACCGATCGGCAAAAGTTGCATCTGCGACGGCCAGTTGCCCACCAACATCTACGCAAGCACCATGCCGAACCGATCCAACCAACCCCCTTCATGCTGGTAAATCAGCCAATTGAGGCCAATATGGACCATTATGATCGGAATTCTGCTGCGTCGTTGCAGCTGAAAGCGTCATTTCGCCAAGCCAGCGCAACTCAAAGGTTGTGCTAGACCTTAATTCGCGCCGCCCTATAGAAGACCGCCAAATGTCAGCAATCCTGAATAATACAGCGACGATCGTTGCTTTCCTCGTTTTGCTCGTGCTGATTGCCGGGCTCATCAACCTGCTCCGGTTGGACGGCGGCAACACCAGCCAGAAACTGATGCGATGGCGTGTCGGGCTCCAGTTTGCTGCGATCGTATTGATCGTTGCATCTGCCTGGATTGGCAAGAGTTTTTGAGGTTGACATGGTCGTCCTAAATAAAATCTACACGCGCACCGGCGATGATGGGACGACCGCGCTCGGTAGTGGCGAGCGGGTGCCCAAGCACGGCGCACGCGTGAGTGCCTATGGGACGGTTGATGAAGCCAATGCCGCAATCGGTGTCGCCCGGCTGCATACGACATCTGCCGAACCGGTGATCGACCAAATGCTGGCTCGCATCCAGAATGATCTGTTTGATCTTGGCGCCGACCTTTGCGTCCCTGATCGTGGCGAAAAACTCGAATATGAGCCTCTAAGAATCGTTGCTGAGCAGGTCACGCGCTTGGAACAGGATATCGATCTTCTCAACGGCGAGTTGCAGCCTCTGCGATCTTTCATATTGCCCGGTGGTTCGCCGGCCGCTGCCACATTGCACGTTGCGCGTACAGTGTGCCGGCGGGCGGAACGGCTTATCGTCGAGCTGGCCGCGTTGGATGACGAGCCCGTCAGTGATGCGGTCATTCAATATATGAACCGGCTCTCAGACTTCCTGTTCGTCGCCGCACGCTATGCCAGTGATCGCGGCAAAGGCGATGTATTGTGGGTACCCGGCCAGAACAGGTAGCGCCGTCAAAACAGCAATGTGCCTTGTTAGGTACATCATCTTAGGCCACTAATCGGTAAATGCCCTCAACGCCACCATCACGGTTGGCGCCTATGCCGCCTGCGCCCGTTACTGCTTCTGCCGCTGAAAGCCTTGCATGTTCTTACCTCTTTATGACGACAACTCGCTCAAGACCATCCCGTTCCAGTTTGTCACGCTTGGGCTGATCGCCGTGAACGTTGCGCTGTTTCTGGTCAAGGTCAACGGGATGGACCATACGGCCATTGCCAGTTTTGCGGTGATTCCAACAGATCTCATTGCCGTCCAATATGTTGGCGGTCCGGCCATGGGACCTCTGGACCGCTTCGCAATTCCTGAGTGGGCGACGCTCGTCTCCTACATGTTCTTCCACTTCGATATCTTCCATCTACTGGGGAACATGCTGTTTCTGTGGGTTTTTGGCGACAACGTTGAAGATGCGCTCGGCCATTTCAAGTTTCTCGTCTTCTTTCTGGCGTGCGGCATAGCCGGTGCTTTGACGCATACGGCGGTCTCCGCTGAATCTGGCACCCCGCTGATTGGTGCCAGCGCCGGCGTCGCCGGCGTCATCGCGGCCTATCTGATGTTGCACCCCAAAGTGCATGTCTGGGTTCTTGTCATGCGCATCATTCCGCTCAAGATCAGCGCAGCTTTCGCATTGGGCTTTTGGGTTCTGATGCAGATCGGGATGGTCCTGGTGCCGCAGGTTGGTCCTGTCGCCTGGTGGGCCCACATCGGCGGACTTGTTGCCGGTGCCCTACTGGTCATCATCATGCGTCGCCCGGGCGTGCCGCTATTTGATCGTGGTCTGGCCAAACCACAGGCGTCGGTTTCCGACTAGGCGAGCATCGCACTGCAATAAATCCGCATTCAGATCAGAGCCGTTCCATAATGGCGTTTGACACGGGCAGACACGCTCAATAATTTGCGTCTTCGCACTCGCACAAAAATTGTCCGCTGCGCGAAGCAGATTAAGTATTGTTACGAGACAATATAACTCGGCTGAAGCGGTTGAAAACAGCAGGCTGCACTGAAAAGCTGGCGGCGGACCCGCAGTTGTAAAGATCGTTAGGAGCACACGACTTATGAAAATCCTCGTGCCGGTTAAGCGCGTGGTCGATTACAACGTCAAGATCCGGGTGAAACCCGATGGATCAGGCGTCGAATTGGCGAACGTCAAGATGTCGATGAACCCGTTTGACGAAATCGCCGTTGAAGAAGCTTTGCGGTTGCGTGAAGCCGGAACCGCAACGGAAGTGATCGCCGTTTCGATCGGCCCGGCCAAAGCGCAGGAAACGATACGAACCGCGCTGGCTATGGGCGCCGATCGCGGCATTCTGGTGCAAACGGATGACAATGCGATCGTAGAACCTCTCGCGGTCGCCAAGATCTTGAAGGGCGTCGCCGAGGCGGAAGAGCCCGGTCTGGTGATCCTTGGAAAACAGGCCATTGACGACGATTGCAACCAAACCGGCCAAATGCTGTCAGCGCTGCTGAACTGGTCGCAGGCGACTTTTGCCTCGAAAATCGCCATGGGTGACGGCAACGCCGAAATCACGCGCGAGGTCGACGGCGGCCTTGAGACGCTCAATGTGACGCTTCCTGCGATCGTAACGACGGACTTGCGCCTCAATGAGCCGCGCTATGCATCGCTGCCGAACATCATGAAAGCGAAAAAGAAGCCGCTCGACACCAAGACACCGGATGACTTCGGGGTCGACATCGCACCGCGTCTCAAAGTCATTTCAACGACCGAGCCACCCACGCGTAGCGCTGGCGTTATTGTCGAATCCGTTGCCGAACTCGTCGACAAGCTCAAAAACGAAGCGGGGGTTATCTGATGTCATCGGTTCTTCTTGTAGGTGAACACACCAATGATGCCCTCAACTCCGCCACCGCCAAGGCGCTGACCGCGGCGATCGCTATCGGCGGTGATGTCGACATCCTTATCGCCGGCGCCAACGCTCAGGCGGCCGCCGACGAAGCCGCCAAACTCAGCGGCGTACGCAAGGTCATTCTTGTCGAAGCGCCGCATATCGAGCACCAAGTTGCGGAAGAGATGGCGGCTTTGATCGTCCCGATGATGGCGAATTACGATGCTGTCCTCGCACCATCAACAGCACGCGGCAAGAACGTCATGCCGCGAGTCGCGGCACTGCTCGACGTCATGCAGATTTCTGACATCATTGCCGTCAAGTCAGAGGATACGTTCGAGCGGCCGATCTATGCCGGCAACGCGA
>JAGDYV010000058.1:0-49048 GCA_049116495.1 Hyphomicrobiaceae bacterium
ATGGACCCATTCTGCCGAGCGGATTTGGTCCGAGATCAAGTGGATCACCGCAGTGGGTGGCGGTGCCGCGGACAAGACGGGATGCGCCGAGATCGGGGCAAATCCGCCCGGCCCGTTTTTCGGTCGATGTTTCAAACACCGACATCGAGTGGGTTCGCAAACGGCGGCTGCCCAGTAAACACCCATGGGCGTCGAACGGCTTGCCCGCAACGCCGCGGCGCGTCGCACCGCGCTCGTCGACTAACCGTTTGCGAACAGAATTGACGCCATCAAACTCTGAAAGGCTCTACAGCGCCGGGCCGTCATCAATCATTATCGGTCAGACCCGCACCAGCACCGCTGATGCGGGATTGATCGCTGGCAGGCACATAGGTCATGTGGGCCAGCGCCTCCAACGCTTCCCAACCGCTGTCACCACAGGCCACCGGGTCATAGCGGCTGGCAAGACCGGTCTCGCCGCTCGGCGGTCGATCCGCCAGCAACCGCAGCGTCATCCTGCGTTTGGCCGCAACAATCCAATCCGGCGATGGCATCGCTGCGACGTCATCAACCACAATGTCGCCTTCGGTTGAGGCAATTGCGAACCCCAACTGGTTGGCTTTCCCTGCCACGCCCGCCAATCCGAGCAGCAACACCGGTTCATCGACATCTTCCAAAGTCGCCGTTTCATCACCCGCGTCCGCTAGCAGCAAGTCGATCGCGTGCGGGCCATCCACGCCGGCACGGGCCGGTTGAAACGTCGCGCCGCCCTTGTCACGCACAATCTGGCAATCCCCCATGCCACCGGCAATCGTGCGCACAACCACTTCGCAAACTGGCATGTCCCGCCGCGCCAACCAGACACCGGCAGCCGCGATTGCCACAGCATGTCCGACAGGAAAGCCCGCGCCGACGGCCGCCTTCTTCAGCAAACTTTCAAGCTCATTCAGCGAATGGGTCACAACGCTTTGTCCAAGGTTGGCATCCACCAATCGTCAGCCACCTCAGGGCTCAACTCATCGAATAATGGCGCGCCTTGATAAAGCGTAATGCGAGTCCATCGATCGGATCGCGGGTCGAATTTCGAGGCGCCGAAAAAGGATAACTTGAGCCGAAGCATATCAATCGGCAAGCATGTTACGGCAATCAGATTATCGCGGATTTCGCTGTAAGGGTGTTCGGCAACCGTCTGAACGCGCGTCACAGCGTAACGATGCTGTGGATGGCGCAACAGGAACGCGGCAACTGTCTCGCTTGGATCCGCTGTAGCCAAATCTCGTGCAACGGCCTGCACCTGACGCGCGATATCCAGCGGCATTTCCAAGTCGGCGCCATCCTCCTGGTCACGCAAACCGAGCCGCGGTTCGAGCTTTTCTTCCGATACGTACCAGAACTGCGCGGTCTGAGAGCTCTCGGAAAAATCGATTTCAAGCGCAAATCGGAATGCCTCTTGGAGATGGCGGCCAAGCTCATCCACCCGCATGGCCGGCACCAACCGTGGTTCAACGGCGGACGCCATCGAATGGACAAGGTCGTCAATCAAATCGCCATGTGGTTCGAGGACGAGTGAGATGATCAACTCCTGACACTCAGTCGAATAGGCCTGTGACTGCGCCAACAACCGTGCCCATGGATTTGGCGCCTGCCACCAGTCGTCGGTGAGCCACGCACGCAGTTCCGGGATCTCAAGACGCAATGTCTCGATGCGCCGCATCTGACGTTCATCATCGACAGACCACTGCTCGAGGTGCCGTTCCAACCGCGCCAACAGATGTTGGGCCCGCGCGATCGTTTCCGGGGATGCCGATGTCAGCGCTTGCACGCGCGCCAAAGCCGTCTCGCGCGCCATGATCCAATTATTCAACAAGATTGGATGACTGACCAGGAACGGCGCCATGCCAAGCCCGGTGGCGTTACCGATCCCGAGAAAGCGTTTCAACTGCTTGTCGAGCGGAACGAACATCTCCGGGTTACGCCGCTGGGCCATATGCTCGACAAGATCATGCGTAAAACCTCGGATCAGCCAGACCAGCAGCATTTCGGCAGCAAACGGACCTTCAAGGCCGCGCCTGTCGGCAACAACGGCCCGATCTGCAATACCAAACTTGCCGTTGCCATAGACCGCCGTCGTGCGCATCAAATAGCCAATCGCACGAACCTGCTCGATGTCCGGCTGACGGCCTGACGCCAATCTCTCGATGACATGTGAGACCAGCCGCACCGATTTGTTGGCTCGACTAAGGATCAGGTCGCTTTCCCGGAAACGCCCTGCCTCCTGCGACGGTGCGTTCGCGGCCAACCGCTCAAGGTCATCGTCTCCCGGTACGCCGTCAAACAGCACGTAACTCGTATCCCAGGCCTCGGCGATGACACGATCCGTCCGTTTGTCCTCCGGTAAGTCCGTTGAAAAAGCGACGAGACTGTAGACGTGCTCATCCCAGCGCACCTGATAGACGGCGCGCCCGAAGCCGTCATCATTCATCTCCCAGAGCGTGCGCCTGACGACCGCCTGCGCGCCCGCAAGGTGTCGCAACAAACTTCTCATGAAACTGAGACGTGTTGGAAACGCCGAGCCCATGCGCGCCAGTCGCATCACGTCATCGGGCGCACGCAAATCCACACGCGGCAGAGAGGTTGGCCCAATGGCCAGGGCGTTCGGTGTGTTGCTCATGCGGCCTCGGCGACCAGTGCGTCGTCGTAAAAACGAATCCAGTTCGCCCCCATAATGCCACGCACGTCATCGTTGCTGAACCCAACTTTACGGAGGCCGTCCGCGATCTTTGGAAAATCTGCATTAGAGGCAAACCAATCCGTCGATTCCGGGAATTGCGCGCCTGGCGGATCGCCCGCGCGCGCCGGCAGCTGTTTGCGCCAGCGGCCGTCACGCATCCACTGCACAACCGTGTCCGGGCGGCCCTGGCAAAGGTCCGAACCGATGCCCAGCATCGCTGCACCGTGCCGCTCGGCCACCTTGGCAACCATCTCGCAGAACGACTGCAACGTACATGCCGAACCATCTGCCAGGTGGTGCGGATAAAGCGAAAAGCCAAGCATGCCGCCGCTGTCAGCCAGAGCTTTGATCACATCATCTGAAACGTTGCGCAATTCATCGCGCCAGAAGCGCGGATTGGCATGCGTCACGGCCAGCGGACGTTGCGACACCTCGATGGCTTCCAGGGTCGTGCGCTGACCGGCGTGGCTCATGTCGATCGCCATGCCAAGCCGGTTCATCTCGCGGATCACTTCACGTCCAAAATTGGTAATACCGCCATCTCGTGGCTCATACCAGCCGGACCCCGTCAGCGATTGGTTATTGTATGTGAGCTGCATGAACCGCACGCCGAGCGTATGACAGATTTCGACCATGCCAATATCAGCTTCAATCGGCGCCGGGTTCTGGAAACCAAAAAAGATGGCCGTACGGTCCTCTTCGATGGCGCGCCGCACGTCGTCGCCTGTACGTCCCATGAAAATCAAATCCGGAAACGCCTGAAACCAGCCGTTCCAAGCCTCGATATTGCCGATCATCTCGCGAAAGGTCTCATGGTAGGCAATAGTTGCATGCACAGCATGGACACCACCAGCCCGCATCTCTCGGAATATTTCTTCCGACCAGTTGGCATACTGCAGGCAATCGACGACAGGGACTTTATCCATCGGGTATTCCAAGTTGGGTGTCGAGCAGGCACCCGTTGCACACACGTGGCCCATTGATGCTTAGCACGGACGAACGGCCGAATATCACAAGCAAAACCGACATTTGTTCATCCGCTGCTGACAGGGCGCCACAGAATTGCATAGACTGCAATCAGAAACGCCAAAACAAACGGAGACTGGGTCATTTCAACTCAAGATCAGACAACTGCTGCCAGCACCGCCATGAAGGGCGGTGGTTACTACAGCGAGAGCACACGCGGCGCCAAAGACGTTATCGACAATGCCTCAGGCATGCTGCTTGACGCCGTCGCAGCGCTCCCCGCCCCGCAGCCTGGCCGCCCGATCCAGATAGCCGATTTCGGCGCAGCCGACGGCGGCACGTCGAAAAAGTCGATCCGTGACACGGTTGCCGCTATCCGTGGGCGCTTCGCCGACCATCAAATTCTGGTCACTTATACGGATCTCGCAAGCAACGACTTCTCGACGCTCTTCAAAACCATGCAGGGCCTCGAAGGCCAGATGGATAACACCTACTACACCGAGTTCGACGGCGTCTTTGTGCACGCCTGCGGCATCGGTTTTCACCACCAATTGATCCCCGACAACTTACTGAGCCTCGGCTTTTCGGCAACGGCGATGCACTACATTTCGGCAAAGCCGTGCGAAATCCCCGACCATGTCCACATGGTCGGCGCCAGCGGTGACGCACTCGCGGCCTACGCTGACCGTGCCGCCAAGGATTGGGAGAACATCCTGCTCGCGCGCGCCAAAGAACTGGTGCCCGGCGGCCGGCTTGTTTTCATGAATTTCGGCAAGGACGAACAGGGCCGCTATCTCGGCGGCACCGGCGGCGTCGACATGTTCGACACATTCGACCGTCTCTGGAAGGACTTGGCCGCAAACGGGCGCATTACCCAGCAGGAATATATCGACGCGAGCTTCTCGCAATTCTATCGGACCAAGGAAGAGTTCTCCGCGCCCTTGGTTGACACCGCATCCCCCGTCCACGCCGCCGGGCTGCGCCTGATTTCCGCCCACACTGGCCTCGTCAAATGCCCCTACCGGGCCGCGTTCGAGGCTTCCGGTGGCGCCATGAGCGCCCGCGAATTCGCCATCTCGTACATCCCGACGTTGCGCTCGTGGAGTGAAACCGTATTTGCAACGGCTCTCGATGACAGCCGGCCGGCCGATGAACGCGCAGCAATCGTCGACGAATTCTTCCAGAACTACGAAGACCTCGTCGCCAACGATCCCGACGGCCACGCCATGGATTACATCCATTGCTACCTTGCCATCGAGAAAGTCTGACCAACGCCGATCGACCGCAGGACATGCCATGACGCTAGCCGCCAATCTGACGCCGGATGAACGTGCCCTGCTTGCGCGCGCCGACGAATTCGCAACGGGCGTCGTGGCGCCGGCCGCGGCCGGTTGGGATCGCACCAACGAATTCTCGCGCGAGGCCATCTCAGAAGCCGCCAACTTGGGCCTCACGGGCCTCCAGGTACCCGTTGCTCTGGGTGGCCTCGGACATTCGTTTTCGTGCAAGGCGCAGTTGGCCGATGTCCTTGCCGCTGCCGATTTCGGCTTCGCAATGGCACTGATCAATACGCAGAACGTTGCCTACAAACTGGCACGCGATGCCTCACCGGAGGTCGCCGTGCGCTACATTCCAGACCTGCTCTCGGCTGAGCGGCTCGGCAGCACCGCCCTCACCGAACCACACGCGGGCTCCGATTTCGCGGCAATCACCACGTTGGCGGCAGCCAACGGCGATGGTTGGTCCGTCAATGGCAGCAAGGCCTGGATCATCAACACGGCTGCTTCCGATGTTATCGTCCTCTATGCCCAGACCGAGGCCGGCAGCGGTGGCGCCGGCATCGCCGCTTTTCTGGTCGACGGCACCCGCAACGGTTTCATCCGCGCCGATCGCTTCAACATGACGGCCCAGCACACTATTGGGGTCGGCGGCTTTGAGCTGCGCAACTATCAGGTTCGCAAGGATGAGATGTTGCAACCAGCCGGGCAGGCGTTCAAGTTTGCCCTACGCGACATCAATGGCGCCCGCATTTACGTCGCCGCAATGTGCTGCGGCATGGTCGACGCCGCACTGAAAATCGCCGCGGACTACGGCCGCCGGCGAGAGACTTTCGGGCGCCGCCTCGGTGAACATCAGGGCTGGCGCTGGTCGCTTGGCGAAGCCGATGTCGATCTCACCGCCGCCCGCCAGATGGTCGCGCATGCCTCCGCCATGATCGATCGCAACGAGGACGCCCAGTTCGCTGCCGCCAAGACCAAGATCTTTGCAACCCGCATGGCCGAACGTCACCTGCCGGCCCTTGCCCAATTAATGGGCGCCGAAGGCCTGCGCGACGCCTACCCCTTCGGCCGGCATCTGATCGGCGCACGCATCGCCGGCTTCGTCGACGGTTCGACCGAAATGCTGCTTGAGCGCATCACCGGCGCCTACGCCCGCCCGAGCAAGAGTTGACGATGGCCGCGATGCTCTACCCCATGCCTCCGGTCCAACAGGAGCCGGACAAGGTCGCATTCCAGATTTCAGAAACGGGCGAAACCGTCACCTTCGGTCAGCTCGAGCGGCGCAGCAATCAGGCCGCCCATCTATTGCGCGATTCTGGCGTCAAATCCGGTGACCACATCGTCCTGCTTGCCGAGAACTGTCGGCAATTCCTTGAGATTTGCTTCGCCGCCGATCGCGCCGGCATCTACTATACCGCGATCAGCACGCATGCGACCGCCGCCGACGCCGCCTTCATTTCCGCCGATTGCGGCGCCAAACTGGTCATCATATCGCAAGCAAAATCGGCGATCGCCACCCAACTGCGCAATGAACAGACCGCCATTGAGCATTGGTTCATGATCGGCGAGCCGATTGCCGGCTACCAGAGCTGGGACGCGGCAGCCGCCACACAACCCGAAATCCGCATTGCAGACGAAATGCAGGGCCTCGATATGCTCTATTCGTCAGGCACGACCGGGCGGCCGAAAGGCATCAGATGGCAGCAGACATCCGATCCACCCGGCTGCCACACCATGCTCGTCGATCTGCTCGGCTCGCTCTTCGGCTACAGCGCAGCGACGCGCTATCTCTCGCCGGCGCCGCTCTATCACGCAGCGCCGCTGCGCCACTCGATGACCGTGATCAAGCTCGGGGGCACCGTCACCATCATGCAACGCTTCGATGCCGAGCATGCACTGTCCCTCATAGAAGCGCATCGCATCACGCACAGTCAGTGGGTACCAACGATGTTCGTGCGCATGCTCAAGCTGCCCGATGAGGTCCGTGCCAAATACGACTGCTCATCCCAGCAAGTCGCGCTGCATGCCGCCGCGCCCTGCCCCATCGCAACGAAGGAGCAGATGCTGGACTGGTGGGGGCCAATCCTCCACGAGTATTATGCCGGCACTGAGAACAATGGATTTTGCGCAATTACCAGCGCAGAATGGCTGACACACAAGGGCTCCGTCGGCCGGGCGTTGCTCGGCACGCTGCACATCTGCGATGACGACGGCGCAGAGCTGCCGGCCGGCGCCTCGGGCACCGTCTATTTTTCAGACGGCCATCCTTTCGCCTACCACAACGACCCGGAACGCACGGCTGCCAGCCGCAACACCCATGGCTGGACCACGCTCGGCGATATCGGCCGCCTCGACGACGACGGCTATCTCTATCTCCTCGACCGCAAGGCCTTCGTCATCATCTCCGGCGGCGTCAACATCTATCCGCAGGAAACCGAGGATCTGCTCATCAATCATCCGAAAGTGCTCGATGCGGCCGTGTTCGGCGTGCGAAGCGAAGATTTTGGCGAGGCCGTCAAGGCCGTGGTGCAACTGGTCTCGGCTGCGGATGATACAGCCGCCATCGAAGCCGAGTTGATCACCTATTGCCGCGCCAATCTCTCACCAATCAAGTGTCCCCGGTCGGTCGACATCATCGACGCCCTGCCGCGCCATGCCAATGGCAAATTGCTCAAGCGCGAACTCCGCGATCGCTACTGGCCAGTGGGAGGCTAGCCAACCATTGGCCGCCATCCCATCCGTAATGCCTTCTAGCACCACCACTTGCAGACACGCCGCACCCATGAAACAGTTTGCGCCGACAACAAGCGTGTGAGGAGACGTTGCAATGGATGTCGGCTTTATGATGCTTTTCGCCAGCTACGGCTGGGAGAACTGTTCTGATGCGCAAACCTGGAACGAAGAACTAAGGCTCGCCGAACTCGCAGCCGATTCTGGTTTCGATGTGATGTGGTCGACCGAACACCATTTCGAAGACTATTCGTTCTGTCCCGACAACGTTCAACTCATGACACATCTCGCGGCCAAGCACCCGCACATCGATGTCGGAACCGCTGCCGTGATCCTGCCGTGGCATGACCCCCTTCGTGTTGCCGAGCAGATCGCAATGCTCGACATGCTGAGCGGTGGTCGCCTCCGCTTTGGCATGGGCCGCGGCCTTGCACGTCGTGAATTCGAAGGCTTTCGCATTCCGATGGACGAATCACGCGGCCGCTTCGACGAAGCCGCCCCGATGATCATCAAAGCACTTGAAACAGGTTTCATCGAAGGTGACGGTGAATTCTTCAAACAGCCACGTGTTGAGATCCGCCCGCGCCCGCAGCACTCGATGGCGGGCCGCCTCTATTCAGTGGCGACCAGCGAAGAATCCGTCGAGTCCGTCTCCAAACTTGGCGATGTCCGCATTGTCATGTTTGCCGACCGTCCGTGGGAAATGCGCGCGCCAATCATCGATCATGGCCGCGCACTGCATCAGAAATTTCATGGCCGCCCCGCACCCCCGCCCATGCTGACCGATTTCGTCATCTGCACCACATCCAACGATCAGGCCGAAGAGTGGGCGCGCCAGTATCAAGGCATGTTTACTGAGAGCAACTTCCACCACTACGAGTTCCTTGGCGAGCATTTTAAGGCCGTCAAAGGTTATGGCGGTTACCAACAGAAGGCCGAGTTCGCACGCCAGACCGGCGGGGACCTGAGTGGTGCCGTAGATAATTTCATGAAGGCTGCCGCCTGGGGCACACCGGACCGCATTCTGCGCGAACTTGAAAAGCGCCGTGATGTCGTAGGTGACTACGAGCTCAACGTCGCCTTTCGCTTCGGCGGCACGCCAATGAGCGTTGCCGAGGAAGGGCTCAAGCTGTTCGCCAAGGAAGTCCTCCCCGTGCTCAAGACCTGGCAAGCCGCAGATGCCAGCGCCGCAGCGCAGTAGGACGGCAATGAAAATCGCTCTGACCAACTTTGCGCGTCGGAACTGGGAATCGGAATCCAGCAGCACGCGCATTGAAGGCCTGAGCCAGGAAGAGCTTGTCGATCAGTGTAACGCGGCCATTGCCACCGGCAGTACGCTTGTCCCAGGCTATGCGCCCTTCTGCACCCACTTGTTTCTCGAAAACAAGTCAACGACACGTTGTGCATTCGCAGCGATCACCGAGCAGAACCGGCATCTCCTGCAATCGGGGTACCGCGCTCGCCGGGAAGGAGAGTTGGCGGTGCTCGAACGCTGGTTTGAAGGCTTTGAAGCGCCAGTTGCGGGTTATCTTGATGTGATCCTTTACAGCCAAGCGCAACTGGTTAAGGAAGCCGCCGAGTTCCCTGAAGAAGAGGCCGATGTCCCAGACTGCGATTGGGGGATCGTCAGCATCATCGGCACGTTGACGCCAACTGAACCACCAATGCCGCCAATCACACAGCTGCGCAACGCGCTTGGCCGCAGCGAAGGCGGTTCAGGCGCACCGATTCATGCGGCAAAATATGCCGCAGCCGTCGCCTTCTGGGATCAGCATGCCCCGGTAAAATAGTGTTTATTTCTCAATGCGCCCCAAACACGATAGATAAATTCCATGCGTCTCGGCTGTTTGCAACTGCCGGGGCACCATCAATCGGCAACGCCTTTTGTCGCCAGCCAAGTGAGAATTGATTAATGAACGCGCCATCACCGTACGAGCCACCAAAAATCTGGAAATGGGAATCAGAAAGCGGTGGTGCCTTCGCCAACATCAACCGTCCGATCTCCGGCGCCACGCACGACCAGGAATTGCCCGTTGGCAAGCATCCGCTGCAGCTCTACTCACTGGCAACGCCGAACGGAGTCAAAGTGACGGTGATGCTGGAGGAATTGCTCGCGCTCGGTCACAAGGGTGCCGAGTACGACGCCTACGTGATCAACATTCGCGACGGCGCCCAGTTTGGCAGCGGCTTCGTCGGCATCAATCCCAATTCCAAAATTCCGGCATTGATGGATCACAGCACGTCCCCGCCGACTCGCGTGTTCGAATCCGGCGCCATCCTCCTCTACCTGGCCGAAAAACACGGCGCCCTCCTGCCAAGCGATCCATCCCAGCGCGCAGAGTGTCTATCATGGCTCTTCTGGCAAATGGGCAGCGCGCCCTATCTCGGCGGCGGCTTTGGTCACTTCTACGCCTATGCCCCGGAGAAGATCGAATACTGCATCAACCGTTTCACGATGGAAACCAAGCGCCAGATGGACGTTCTCGACCGTCGCCTGGCCGACAATAAATTCATGTGTGGCGATGAATATACCATCGCCGACATCGCAATCTGGCCGTGGTACGGCGTTCTCACCAGCGACGCCCTGTACGGAGCCGCTGAATTCCTCGACGCACAATCCTACAAAAACGTCGTGCGTTGGTACAAAGAGATCGCCGCTCGCGATGCCGTCAAACGGGGCCGCATGGTCAACCGCATCAACGGCCCGCTCGAAGACCAGTTGCACGAACGCCATGATGCAGGTGATTTCGATACAAAGACGCAGGACAAGCTGGAAGGCACCCAATCCTAAAGGGGCGTCACAGGTTTTGACAGGTCGGGAACAAGGCCGGTTGTCGCTTTGCGCGCAGCCGGCCTTTTTTACGTTTAACCCGTATACTGCGAAGCGATCCAATGGTGGAAGCAGTGGGTCGGACCATCCATCACGGGTGAAAACTTACCGCCATCAAAGCCGTTCGCGTGGCGCCCCTTCTGCATTCCTTCGACGACAAAAATGTCTTCGGCAAAGATGCCTTCCCAGAGAACGGCATTCTTCTCACGAAGGTCGGCCATCTCGTCTCCGGTCATGTCGGGCTTGGCGTAGTAGATCTCGACATGCTCACGTGTCGTCGTCTGATCGACAGCTTCAAGAAGGATCGCATACACGTGGTCGCGGTGAACACCAAACAACAGATTCGGATAGAGCGCGATATACTCTGCGCCGCTATTCCAATGTTCGGATAGCCCGTCAAAATTGGTGAACGCTCGGCCCGTATCATCGAGCTTCGGATTGTAGACCAACGATCCCTGCCCAGAGAAGCGACCGTATTCGTTGATATTGTAGTGATCTTCAAGGCGTGAGTAGCTGTTGAGCCCCGGATGCACCCACGGCAAGTGATAGCTCTCGCAATAATTCTCAACCGCCAGTTTCCAATTGCAGGCGACGTCAAGCTTGAAGGAGCTTTCGGCGCCGCCATGATAAAGCGGCTTTGCAAATTCGTGCCATCGGGCAATCAAATCGGCAGCATAGTCCTCGAAACGCGGCGCTTCGCCTGAGATATTGACAAAGATCACGTCCTGCCAGACGTGCGCGCGCACCTCAATCAACCCCAGTTCATCGCGTTTGATTTCATCATGGACATTGCAGTCAGGTCCGCCGACATGCGGCGTCGCCGCAAGCCGGCCGTCGGTACCGTAGGCCCACGAGTGGTAGGGGCAGCGGATGACACCTTCGATCCTGCACGGCACATTGACGAGGATCATACCGCGATGCCGACAGACATTCATGTACACGCGGACTTGACCTTGCTTGTCGCGCAGCACCAACAACGGCTGGCCGAGGAAATTGACCGGCCAGGCATCACCAGGCTCAGGCACGTCCTTGCCAAATCCAATCCCTGCCCAATTGCGAAAGAAGACAGCCTGCTTTTCCTGTTCGAAAGCTCCGCCGTCGACATACTGCGCATTGGGCAGGCCGCGCGCGGTTGACACGGGTTCCAGTACTCGGTCAAGCGCATTATCGAGCGGGCTCATCAGATATCTCCGAAGCAGACTGGTCCTCACCCGATGAAAGCAGAATCAGGCCGCATCCACTTGCTTGAAATCGACATCCAATGGAACGGAAGGGACGAATCAATCATCCCCCATGCCGCCACTGCTTCGCCCACAACACATCACCCGCGCAATCGTGCGCCTTGCGGGTCGAACGGAGCCGCACTGAGCACCCGCGCCCGGTGCGGCAGGCCAAGGATCGCCACATCAAACGCCTCGCTACGCGCGAGTTCGTCCGCCTTGATCATCGCCAGCCCGAGTGACTTGCCGACATGGTGTCCATAGGCGCCCGATGTCACCCGTCCGGCTGCCTCGCCAGCCGTCGTAAATATGGGTTCGCCACCGACCGCATCGGCATTCTCGACGTCGATCTCAAGCATCACCAGCTTTTCGCGCGCCGGCAGATCTTTCAGTTTGAGATACGCCTCACGTCCGACGAAGGTCGGCTTGTCGGTCTTGATCAGCCGTTCGAGGCCCACTTCATGCGGCCAGTATTCTGGCGAATACTCGCGCCCCCAGCTGCCATAGCCCTTTTCGACCCGCAGGCTCAGCAACGATCGACTGCCGACCGGGCGCGCACCAAGTTCCGCACCGGCATCGAACAACGCGTCGTACAGCGCGCGTTGATGCTGCACTGGTGCATAAATTTCCCAACCGAGATCACCGGTAAACGAGACACGTAACGCCAGCGCCTGAACACCGGCGATCGTAATCTCGCGTGAACGAAAGAACGGGAACGCATCGTTGCTGAGATCGTCATTGGTCAGGCGTTCCAGCAGGTCGCGTGACCTGGGTCCGGCCACGTTAAATCCCGCTAGCCGATCCGTCTGCGACGTAAAGGAGACGCTCTCTGGCCGCCCCACACAGTCAAAAAAGCGCTTGTGATAGCGTTCGGCCATGCCGGAGCCGAACATCATGAACTGGTCATCACCGCGCTTCGTAATCGTAAAGTCACCGGCTATGCCGCCACGCTGGCCAAGCAACGGAGCGAGGCATGACTTGCCAACTTCTGTCGGCACATGATTGGCAACGATACTGTCAAGCCACGCTGCCGCCCCGCGACCGCTGACCTCGTACTTGGCAAAATTGGATACATCGATGATGCCAACATTGTTCCGCAATGCCTGACATTCATCGCCAACCGCTGCAAACCAACTTTGCCGCTCAAAGCCATACTCATCGACCGGCTGAACACCAGCACCCGCAAACCAAAGCGGATGTTCCCAGCCGTAACTGAGCCCGAACACCGCACCCATCTCCTTCTGGCGCTCGTAGACCGGCCGTGTCCGCACTGGGCGTCCCGCCTCGCGTTCCTCGTACGGAAAATGGATCTTGAAGCGATGGCTATAACAATCAAGCGCGCGCGCCTTGGTAAACGGCTTCGTTGCCCAGTCCCCATAGCGCGACATATCCCAGGGGAACATGTCGAGCTCGGTCTCGCCTTCGACGATCCATTCGGCCAGCAGCATGCCAAGCCCACCCGATTGGCTGAAGCCCTGAATAATCCCATTGCAGCAAAAGTAGTTCCTGAGCTCTGGGACGGGGCCGAACAACGCGGCACTGTCCGGCGACCAGATCATCGGGCCATTGATGACACGCTTGATCCCCGCCGTACCAAGCACCGGAACCCGCGCACATGCCCGCATGATGTTTTCTTCGATGCGGCTCAGATCATCCGGCAACAGTTCATGCCCAAAATCGAGCGGCGTCCCCGTCTCCGCCCAGAACTTGCCGTCTCGCTCATAGGCACCAACCAGGAGCCCCTGCCCTTCCTGCCGCAAATAATACTCGCCATCGCGATCTGCCACTGACGGCAACCGCCGGCCCAGCGCAGCAACCTCGTCGATGGTTTCGGTGACGAAGTACTGGTGCTCCATCGTCATCAGCGGCAGCTCAAAGCCCGCAAGTGCCGCCACTTCCCGCCCCCACAAGCCAGCGGCATTGACCACAATCTCGGCGTGGATCGTCCCCTTATCGGTCACCACATCCCAGCCGCCATCTCCGCACGCATTGGTCTCCAACACGGGCGTGAAACGGTGAATGCTGGCGCCACGGGCGCGTGCCCCCTTGGCATACGCATGCGTCACACCCGACGGGTCGACGTTGCCGCCGTCCGGCTCCAGCATCACGCAGCGCACTCCGTCAAAGTCAACCAACGGGTGCAGTTCCTGAGCCTCGGCAATCGACAACTCGTGAAAGTCAAAACCAAAATAGCGCGCCTTGGCCGCCTGGATACGCAGCTGATGCTCTCGGTCCTTGGTTTGTGCAAGATACAGCGAGACCGGCTGGAACACACCACAGCCCTGACCGGTCTCCGCCTCAAGCTCCTTGTAGAGCTTCATCGTGTAGTATTGCAGCTTGGTGATGTTGTTGTTGTCGTGCAGACCATGCAACCCGGCGGCTGCGTGCCATGTCGACCCGGACGTCAGTTCATCACGCTCAAGCAGCACCACGTCCGTCCAACCAAGCTTGGTCAGATGATAGAGGATGCTGCAGCCAACCAGGCCGCCACCGATCACCACCACGCGTGCGTGCGTTTCCATACCTGAATTTCCTGTCGATCATTCTGCGGGACCAGCCGCATCAGGCCGCAGTCTCGCAATAGTGGCAGCCTGAGGATCTCGCAAGTACGGCTATCCGTGGCTCGACAGCGTCACTTTTCTGGAAATGGCATACCCCGACGCCCGCGCAACGACTCGTCGCCCCTGCAACCAAACACGATCATCGCCTGCACGCGTCAACTTCACATGCCGCTCGCGTTCAACGCGCAGCCAACGTCCGGCGCAGAAAGTCGAGCACGCTGATCACGGCATAGCTCCGCATGCGCTCAGGATCCGGATACCATATCACCGAGTCGGACACCGTCTCATCACGGATCGCAACCCCCATGACAATTGTCGCCGGCGCCATGCCCTCTTCAGGCTCTGGCTCGATCGCCGCCAGGCCGATATCGGTGCCGAAATCCTCACGCGCCTTGGTTGCCAGCGCCATCGCGCGCTCGGCAGGCGTCAAACCCGACGCGGCACCTTGCATCAACGCCGCCGGCACGACGTTGCCGCCAAAAAACGTCTCCATATTGAGATCGGCCGCGGTCAGTCGTGACGATAGAATGCCACCGGTCAGTGTTTCAATCGTCGCCAGCGTCATCGAGCGGTCTCGCAGCTGCCGGATGACGGCCGCTTCCATATTCTCCTCATCAACACCAAATACCGCATCCCCGAGCAGCGGCCGAATGTTGGCTTCTTCGTCATCAAGCGCTGCCACCACCGCCGCCTCATCATTCCGCTTCGCGACGATGCGCAATTTGATGCCTTCAATGCCGCTTGCCTGGAACGCCAATGTCGCCTCGCCGGTCCGGTCGAGTTCTTCGATCCGATCGTGGAGAATTTCGGCCAGCCCGGACTCGCTGAGGCCCCAGGTCCGCAGAACCCGCGAACGGATCACACCGGTATCGCCAGCTCGCGCGCGCAGGTCAGCCAGGATCGTGCCTTCCATCATCGTCTTCATTTCGCGCGGTACCCCCGGCACCGCATAGATGACCTTGTCGCCAATCGGGCAGACGAGCCCCGGCGCGGTTCCTGGCATCTGCGCGATCGTCCGTCCCCCGACGGGGACATCCGCTTGGCGCAGATTGTTTTCCGTCATATGCCGGCCCCGCGACTCGAACCTTCTGCGTATCTCCGCCGCGATCGCCTCGTCACGCGCCATCCCGCCCCCCATGATCTTGGCAATCACGTCGCGCGTTATATCATCCTGCGTCGGTCCAAGTCCGCCACAGCAGATCACAGCATCCGAACGCTCCAGCGCCGCCCGCAACGTCGCCTCGATCCGATCAAAATTGTCGCCAACCTTTACCTGATAGAACGAGTCGATCCCGGCGAGCGCCAGCTGCTCCCCAATCCAGGACGAGTTCGTATCGTTGATAATCCCGAGCAGCAACTCGGTTCCAATCGCAACCACTTCACAACGCACGCGCAGAACCCTCCCAAAATCGGGATCAAATATCCCAAAGCCGATCCGTCTCCATCCATCATAGATCAAGACGGCGCGCGCAACTACACTTGCGATAGCAGCATTAAACCCGTGCCATGCACCCGAAGAGGCAAAAGATGACAAATGTTCCGGCCTTTGGACTGAACCGCTTCGACTATTCTTCTCCGCGAGCCTTTGCAGCCGATGTCAAGCGAGCCGAAGAATTCGGCTGGGACTACGCCTTCATTCCGTCGTCGCCTTTGTTACTGCAGGATCCCTATATCAATCTCGCCTTTGCCGCCGTCGAAACCAGTCGCATCCACCTTGGCCCCTTGATTGAGACGCCGATGATGCGCAACCCAGCCGTCATGGCATCGTCAATCGCTACACTGGATTCGCTGGCTCCCGGCCGCGCGCTTCTTGGCTACGGTGTTGGCGATACGGCCGTGCGACTGATGGGCAAGAGACCGGCGCGGGTCTCCGAACTGGAAGCTGCCACCGTGCTCACCCGCCGCCTGCTCGCCGGCGAAGGCATTGAGGTCGGTGCCGCGCGCCCGGCCAAACTGCGCCATGCCCGTCCGGTGCCGCTCTGGATCGCTGCTGGCGGCCCTCGCACCCTGCATATGTCCGGCCGCGTCGCCGATGGTGTCTTCATTCGGGTCGGCCGCCACGAGGCCAATCTTCGGACCGCCATCGATGCGGTCCGTGCCGGCGCGGCAGAGGCCGGGCGCAATCCAGATGACGTCAAGATTGCCATCATACTCCATACCATCCTGACTGATGACATGGACCGGGCTGCGCTCATGGGGCGTTCGATGGCCGCCGGATACTACGAATACACGCCAGCATTGTTTGACCCACCTGGCTTCACCTGGGACGGGCCCGACGTGCATGAACTCAAGAAACAGGTCTGGCCGGACTTTCACCATGCCGGTGACCTTGAAGCCGCCGGCAAAATCGTTTCATTCCTGTCTGATGAGATCACGGAATCGTTTGCGCTCTACGGGCCGCCTGCCATGGTCGCGGAACAACTGACTGCCGTCCTCAAGCTTGGCCATAAAATCGATATGGTCGTCCCGCACCCGGTTCCATCCGCGGTGCCTAAAGGCGCCGACCCTGCCTATATCGAGCGCTTTGCGACGGAAGTCATGCCCGCCGTCAAGGCCGCGTTGTCGGCCTAGTACGAAACGCAGCTCGATTGCCTCAGGCCGCTTCGACGACATCTTCGCCCGCAATCGTCGTACGGTGCATGACACGCCGCTCAGTCGGGTCGTGGGGCGTCACGTAATGCATCGTGCAGCGGTTGTCCCACATCACGATATCGTCCGGCGACCAGGTATGCTCGTAGACAAATTGCGGCTGGCCAGCAAACTCAGCAAGTTCAGCAACCAATGCAATCGCTTCCTCGTCCGCCATCCCCTCAATGCCATCATTGTAGATCGGGCTAATGTAGAGTGACTTTCGGCCCGTAACCGGATGCCGCCGGACCAGCGGCTGCCAGACCGCGGGCATCGCAGCGCGCTCCGCCTCGGTCGGCTTTGGCGCGCCCGTCAACCGGCTTAGCATATCGAAATCATGCCGTGCCTTGCGGCCTTCAACTTGCGCCTTGAGGGGATCCGGCAAGGCGTCATAAACCGCATACATGTTTGTAAAACAGGTAACACCACCGGTCCGACTGATCTCAACGCCATGCAACAACGATCCAATGGCCGGCTTTTCCCGATAGCTTGAATCCGTGTGCCACTTGCGCGCGCTCGACAACTGCTGCTGAACCGGGTCGGATGGCGGGATGATGTTCCCGTCTTCATCGGTATTCGCGACCCGGAAGATCTCGGGAACAACCTTCGACTTGATCCGATTCTGGTGAAACACCTCCGGCACGCCGAAATAGCCGGTCACCTTGACATGTTGCTCATCGCTGATCGGTTGGCTCGGAAACACCAGCACCAAGTGATCCGCCCAGGCCTGTTTAATGGCCTCGACCGTCCCTGCATTCAGCGGCTTTGAGAAATATACGCCCTGCACCTCGCCGGCAATCGCCGGATGCAGCCGGCGAACGGTAACATCGCCATAGGCTGTTTGCTCCAACTCATCCATTAGCAATCCTCTCATCACCGCGAGGGGTCTACAGGCCCTGAAACTCCGGCGTTTCTCAATCGTCCACGAACTCAAACCCCATAGCGCGTGCATGATAGAACAAGCCGCCATCCTGCACGATCAGGAACATCGCCCGCTCATCCCCATCGTTGTGGTGCGAGTGCACGGAAACCGGTGGCGTGATCGTCGTCGCCCAAGGTGCCCAATCCTTTTTGACACCATCAATTTTCGAAAAACATTGATCGCCCTGAATCACAAGCGAAACGGCAACCGAATTGTGCCGATGCGGTCGCTGCACGGCACCAGCCAGCAGCGTGTTCATCGCCAGTGTCAACGTTGGCAGCACATTGCGCCCGTCCTGCTGTTTGTCTGACGAGAAAACCAACGCCAGTCCCGGCTCCTTGGGGTCGCGCGGAAAACTGTAGATGTGATCAATCTGGCGGTCGATCTCGTCACATCGATAGTGCACCAGGCCGGTCGGCGCATTGCCCGGCGTTGGCGGCTCCAAATTCTCAAAATTGAGTTGCGGTTCGTTCCCGCAGGCCCACAACACGGCTGCCACGTCGTCGCTGGCACGATGGATCGCCTCGATACCACCCGGTGCCACAAACACATCGCCTGGTTGCCACGCGATCGTTTCACCGGCCAGTTCCGTCGTACCGGTGCCTTCGATAACATAATGCACCACGCCGGTCGCCTTCGGCGTATCAGCCAGGCTCTCACCAGCGTTCACCCGCACATACCGCGCCAACAAGAACGGTGACGTTGCAGGAAACCCGCACTGCATTTCGCCCGATGCGTCGCAGCGGATAACGCCTGTCGGCGTTGCGGGGGCCAATGCGCGCCGCGGCTCGTCGGCGAACACAGCGTTCGGCACCTCAGGCAGGATCACATTGAACGCATTTCCGGAGTTAAAGAACCGCGCACGCGCCTCGGCTTCGCTGGCCGGATGGCCCGCATGCTGCGGCGGCAGATCTTTCATCGTTTGCGGGCGATCGATCGTGGCCATCGGGCTTCTCCTTTGAAGGGTTCGGATTGATCCGGCTTACAGTGTATAGAACCGCTTCGCCGTTTCCTTGAACAGCTGGGCTTTCTCTTCGGCCGACGCATCGGCTACCAACTTCTTGAACGCATTCCAGTAATTACCGTAGCTTCCGCTGATCTTGTCGACCGGGAAATTGCTCTCAAACATGCACCGATCGGCGCCATAGGCTTCAATGCATGTCTCGACGTAGGGCTTCCATGCGTGCGCCAGTTCATCAGACGACGGCGCCCGATCGAGTGCCTCAAATCCAAAACCGTTGAGCTTCATGCCCATGCCGCCGACCTTCATCACGACGTTTTCGCACGTCGCCAACTCAACGATCGACGCCCGCCACGCCGTGAAAACTTCGTCACGGCGGTCGGCGTAATACTCAAGACCCAATGGCCCCCCGACATGGTTGAGCACGATCGGCTGATCAGGAAATGCCCGCGCGAGATCGATCAGATCCTCAAGTTGCGGATGATAAAGCCACGCATCGAACGTCAATCCGAGTTCTCCGAGCTTGGCAAATCCTTCGCGAAACTTCGGATCATCCCGATAGAGGTGAACTGGCGGGTTGGTATGACTGTTGTGAATCTGGCGGGTCTTATCCTCCCAGCCGGCCGCGTGGCGGATGCCCTTGAACCGTCCGCCACCGGCCGCGATCTGCGCGGTCAGCACTTCTTCCACGGCCGCCCCGGTGGCAAGATCCGCGCGACCGACAATTCCGGCCGCCACCTTGGTCGGACCATAGCGACCACTCGCCGACATCGCCGCAATACCGTTGGCGAACTCGACCTCTCCAACGTAACGCATGGCCTTGCCGACATCCGGCCGGTAAAACACGGCGCACTCAAGAAACACCGTCTGCTCAATGTTGTGGCCACTGCTGGCATCGGCAAGAATCTCTTCAAGCAGGTACCGGTGCGAGGGGAAATCCCAAAGATGGTGGTGCGGGTCTATAATCGGCAGGTCCGGGTCCAGCGCCGGCTCCGCGCTCGCGGCCAGACGCGCTTCGTCAAGCGTTGCCATGCGCGATTCAATCGTGGCCTTGTCTTTTTCGATCACGGCAACGGTCCCATGCTGTTGTCGGGATCGAAGCCTAACGCGACAAGACGGCGGAGAAAAGTATTTCTCAGATCGGGGTCCAGTCCTATCAGCCCATGGATCTGTGCGTCATCGTCAAGACAGCCACACCTTACGCAGCCTTTGACGGGTCCTCTTGGCCATTTTCAGTACCGTTCAATTGCACGATAAGTGAAGGAACATCTGCGGCTGGCACGGGAGCCGCGTAATAGTAACCTTGCGCCAACTGGCACCCCATCGACCTCAAGAGGTCGCGTTGTTCGACGGTCTCAACACCTTCTAGAACCACCTTGAACCCGATCGATTGTCCGAGCTTCAGCAAAGCCTTAACGATCGCCTGGTCTGCATCGCTGGATTCAACATCGCGCACAAAGGATTTGTCGACCTTGACGGCCGTGCACGGCAATTCCTTGATCTGCGTGATCGACGAATAACCGGTGCCAAAATCATCCAACGCCACATAACAGCCTGCCGCTCGTAGGTGCTCCAGGTGCTGCGTAAAGTCCGTTTTGTTACCGCCGAACATGCACGTCTCGGTAACTTCGATGGCAAACTCGTTCGGCACCAGACCGTTCTTGTTAAGCGTCGCGAGGACATCCAATGCGAATGTCGGTTGCAGAAGATCACCTTCGCCGATGTTCAACCCGATACTCTCGAACGGCACGCCAGCCGTCTTCCAGCCCTTCATATCAGCCACGATCTTTTCGAACATCAGCGTGCCGACCATCTGGCCGATTTCCCGGTCGGACAGTAGTTCCTCAAAGACGTAAGGCGTTAGGATTCCTTTTTCCGGGTGACGCCAGCGCGCCAGGGATTCAAACCCTTCGACCTGCCCCGTTTCGAGGTTCACGAGAGGCTGGTAGTATGGCTCGATCTCTCGGTTTTTCAGCGCACTCTTGAATTCTTCGCGCAACACAACGCGCGCGTCAAAATCAGCACGCAGGCGCTGATCGAACCTGCGAACACCGCCAAGGGCGAATGATTTTGCATCGTAGAGTGCAAGGTCGGCGCATCGCATGAGCTCAGCAAGGGTCTTTCCGTCTCGCGGGAAACACGCTGAACCGCCCGAAACCGTCGCAGCGATGAGCTTTCCCGTGAGGCTGCAACTGAACGACACTTCCTTCGGCAATGCGCTATAGTCGAAATCGTCGACGGCATCAGGGTCCAATCCACCGATCACAACGACGAATTCATCACCACCGAGGCGTGCGGCATGAGCTTGTTTGGGCAGGTTCGTCGTCAACGATTGCGCCAGCTCCTGCAGTAAATGGTCACCGGCCTGATGCCCGCAATGATCGTTGATCTCCTTGAACTTGTTGAGATCGAGTTGGATCAAGAGGGCTGCTTGTTCAGCCTCCTCGCAGCTCTGCAAGATCCGCGGCACCTGTTCTTGAAAGGCGTTGCGATTGGCTATGCCGGTCAGGATATCGTGGGTCGCGAGGAACCGAGCACGGGCATTCGCTATTTCCTGCCGCTTTGATGCGTTGAAATACCGAAACGCGGGATATCCAGCCGCGCAAAGCAGCAGCAGCAGGACGAGACCAGCACCGCGCTGCAGAACATCAACGTACTTGGCCTTTTGGTCTTCCAGATCGACCAGAACGCGCAGGACGTAGGAAACTTGACCATTCGTTTCGACGGTATGGAACACCTCACCAAAGGTCGTCGGCTGATTCCCGCCAACACCATCGTGAATAAATATACGGTCACTTCTCGTCTCGATTATCGACCGCACCGTCGCGCGATTGACCGGCCAACGATCTTTCTTATTGTCACCAAAGGTCCTTGGTGCATGCTTGCTCTTGCTCTCGAAGATGTGCTGCACGATTCCCTGCGGTTGCGATTTGGCCTTGTTGCGGTGCCCGTCAATATGCGGCGCACCGCCATGACCATGCCCCGCATGATAACCGTGATGACCATCGTGGACGTGCTTCACTTTTCGGGAGCCATCGCCTTTGGCGGCAAACGAACCCATGCTGATGTCGCAATAGCAATCCGGATTGATGACATCGATTTGGTAGATGTTGCCAACGGCAAGCATGCCGTTGACCATGTCCGTAAACTTTTTCGTCGGGGGCGCCTTGAGAGCGACGGGCCTGCCGGTCGGATCCAATTTCTCCGACATGCCAGGTACGCGCGCCTCAATATGATGCGCCCAGTCCATGCCGGTTGACGAAGCATGCTGCACCAAAAGCGCATGCAGAACGAATCTCATGCCCAAGCTGCCCGACACCAGAACCGCAGCAGCAACAACAACAGCCGCAACGGCCGCATGCCAAATAGGCAAGCGATACGCACGGCTTTCGGCTGTAGCTATGGTGTGAGGCAAAACGGACTCCTTGCGTGCTTACGCGACGGTGTGCAAACAAGAAGTCATTCCTTGATATCGAAAAGATATCCAAAAAATTAAAAAAAAGTGTTACGTCATAATTTCAAAACCGACGCTTACTCAATTTTTTGCGAGCAATGTTCGGGCCTAACCGCAAGCACTCAGCACGTTACATTCACGAATAGCCCGATCGATCAGATCGTTCGCCATCTGCATTTCAGCCGTTGCCTGCCGGCGCTCCCTACGCTCAACCCGATCCGGATGACGTCCCATCGCAAATCGCCGCCGCAGTGTGCCCAACATCTCAACACTCGGCGCGCGATCAAGTTCGAATCGAAGCTCCGAAAGTGTCATGCGATCTGGCGATGACCGCTGCGTTCCCAATCTATTTTCCGGCGCATCATCACGTGCGTACGCAGACCGTGCACGCAACAGATCGTCGGATCGGCTGTCCTGGCATGCCAATCCATCCGCGGCGCTTTCAACAATCGGCTGCGCCAGCGTACGGAACCGATGAATGGATAGCGCGTATCGTGCCGCGTCCATCTCGCTTGCAAGACGGGCTGACTGCAGCTCATCCAATATGAAACTGAAGGTTCGATCTCGCACGTAGCCGACATCCAAGTCATGTTAAGTCAATTGATCGAGGGGACGGACATGACAATACGCGTGCCTCGCCGATCACAGATAACCGCTACGACGAAGTTGACTCGACTTCCGTCCGGTTGCGCCCTTTACGCTTTGACTCGTAAAGCTTACGGTCCGCTCGGCGGATGAGTTGCATTGATGTCTCCGCATCATGGATTTCCGCAATTCCGAATGATGCGGTGACTTTTCCGATCGGCTTGCCGGTCTCGACATCGTCCAGCTTGACCTTTTGGAATTGGCTCCGGATCCGCTCGGCAAGTTGGAATGCGCTTCCGCTTGCCGTTCTTGGCAAAACAATCGCAAATTCCTCACCACCATAACGCGCCACGAGATCTGTTGACCGGGCGTGTTCCGATAGCAGTTCCGCAAACTTCTTGATCACCTGGTCACCGGTTTGGTGCCCATGCTTGTCGTTGATCCGCTTGAAGTGATCGATGTCGGCCATCGCCACACACATCGGCGTCGCCTCCTTGTGGCTCTTGGCAACAGCGTCCTCGAGGAACGACTCGAGCCACCGCCGATTGGCGACGGAAGTTAACGCATCGAGTTGGGCTGCCATCTCGGCCTGGGCAAGGCGTTCGCTCATCGCCTCGGTTTGCGACTGCGCCTCTTCCAGGCGGCTGCGCAGTTCTTTCACGTTGCGCTGCTCATCGTCATGCTTGGCGACCAGAAAATCAATGACGGATTGAATCTGCTCAAGATCGACCGCCGACTGTAATTCCGAGTGTGCCTGGTTCAGAGATTCAGAAGCCGCATCCGTCTGGTCGATATACTGACTGATGAACGCGAGCAAGGCGATGAGCTGCGCTTCAAGTTCGGCGTTAACTTCTTCGACCATGCGTTGCTGGACAGATGGGTCAACGGTTGCCTCCGACTGCATCATCCTGCTCGCCGATCGGATAGGAGCCGTCTGAACAGCAGGCCCGCTGTCGTCAGAATCACCAAACTTCATAAGCAGAACAAAGAGTGTCACAGCGCCAATCGACATCACCAGCCCAACGATCGCTTCGTTCGGGATTCCGGAAAACGGAGATGCTTCAGGCGTTTCGGCCCCGGCAAACAATTGCTCAATGGACCAGACGACGCTCTCGAGGGGCACAAGGTGCGCAGAAACGAGCCCAAACGAAAAGGCAACCGCCAGAGCCAAAGCCGCTGGAATCCAAGTTGCCGACGTTCGTTTCAATAGGGTCATTGTTCTATACCGCGTTCCGTTCTGGAGCAGCCGTGGCAATGCCGCGATTGCCCGGCCAACTGCATGATCAACACAATGGTCGCCAAGAAGGGAACGTTTGGATAGCCGGCCCGTTGCCGCGTGATCTCATTGTCTTTCCTGTTGCCGCATGATCCACAATTGCATCGCACGAGGTCGAGGCGCGAAAAATCGAGAAAGCTGGATGCATCATGCAACTGGACGGACCAAGCCTCAGGGACTTAGGACCGGAAGCGTGTCGGGCCGCGGAACAATATGGACGGACCGAGCCATGGCTTACAGGAAGGCAAGCGAGCCTGCCGCCCCACCAATGTCGAGCTTCTCCAATCATCCAACAAACTGATTGCCAATCGCTTAACCAAAGCGGTAGCTGCAACAACAGTCAAAAAACTGAATGAAATCAAATAACAAAATTCAATTGATCGCCCGCACGCAGCTTCGGCTTGCATACCTCACAGAGGCGTAACGCATCATCGCCCCCCGTGAGATTCACTCGGCAAGGCGGAGCCAAGCTGTCTACTGCGCACACAGGATCAAGATCAATCCAGGCCGGTGCAAGGTCAGGGGCGTTCTCACGCCTTACTTCGAACTGACCACTTCCCGCACGGTCTTGGCTACACCGTGCGTGGCGGACAACGTCGGATAGAACGCCAATCGGCCCCACATCGCCGACAATTCAAACGCCTGACGTTGCCAGGTCATCGATTGCGTCTTCCAGAATTCCATCTGAATCTGAGCTGCTTCCGGCAGTGTCTTGGCGGCTGCCAGATCCGTAACGAACTTGTTGGCTGCCTCCGAATTGGATGCAAAGCTTTCCAGGGTCTTTTCACCCAACGACGACGAATGGCCTTCAACCGTATCCAAAGACTTACCGTATTCGCGCGTTGCGTCCTCGATGACCTCCTTGATGACGCCAACAGTTTCCTGCGATTTCTCAAGGCCTGCCTTAAAGGCCATTTGGACGTGTTCGGGCGCGGCCAATCGGTTTGTGTCGGTCACCCAGTCAGACGCGCTATTCATCAATTGCTGGTTCATGTGGTGGCGTTCCTATCAATGAAGGTCGACCGTGAGTGAGTCCGATGGCCTCGCCGAATCCGAGCGTATGCCGCTAGGATTGGGCAATGAGGCAATCACCGACACTGTCGGGTCAACGCTTTGCCGTCTTGCGGCCCACGTTTGCGATCAATCCGTCGACAAGATCTCGCAACGGGCTGTCGATTCTGACCGCTTTAACGTTTCCATCACGGCATCGGCAGCGACGAAAACATTCGCCTGCGTCAAATCTTGTTGAATTTTCTGGACGATGACGGCGGGCCCGGCTGCGCCTGTATCAGCTTCGTGAACCTCAATCGCATAGCGCTGCAAACCGTCACCAGTGAGCCCAATCTGCTTGCCGGCCCAAAGAGCCATCAAGTAGTTGCGCCGGGCATTGACGCACGCATGCGTCGCCTCCTCGAAATGCTCAAAACGCATGACCATAATCTCCTCAATATAGTCCGCGATCTAGAACCACCCGCCCAATGCTGTAAATAGAAAATCGATCACGTTTTAATCGAATTTGTTAATGCAGCTCAGAACTGTCGGCAGGACAAAGGTTTTTCGCCGCCAAAAAAATTTCAGAATACCTGCAGGCAAGCAAACGGGCGCGGACGCGCCGGAGATTGCCGGATCATCGATGACACTACCGCGTCTCACTGGAGAGACCAGGCGCCGTCTGCGAGCAACAACGGGCATGGTGTCTACAATTCCAACGGCCGGAATGCAGCAATGACAGCCAAATCGTCCGAAGCGATGTATCGGCCGCGCAGGTGTAAGGCTGTCTGGATAGGCGTCTTCGTTGGGCTAGGTAGTTGACGATCCAGCCAATTCGGCCCTAGCTGGCGGCAGGACAGCGGCGCTTCTTGTCGCCGCCAGACAACGCCCACAATGCGGCCATCGGATTGCACATGGATCTGACCAAACCTCAAGAAGTCACCGGCGGCGGCGCGATCGTCAACGCCTTGATCGCCAACAGTGTCGACACGGTTTTCGGTTTGCCGGGTGCGCAGATGTACCCGTTCTTCGATGCGCTGGCTCAAAACACCGCTCGTATTCGCACATTTGGCGCACGCCATGAGCAAACCTGTGCCTACATGGCATTCGGCTACGCCCGCGCCACCGGGCGGCCTGGCGTGTTTTCCGTTGTTCCCGGTCCTGGTGTACTCAATACCACGGCCGCGCTATGCACCGCGATGGGCTGCTGCGCGCCGGTTCTATGTATTACCGGCCAGGTGCCGACCGCGTTTCTCGGCCGTGGCCGCGGACATCTCCACGAACTCTCCGATCAACTCGGGACTTTGGCGACACTCGTCAAATGGACGGCACGGATCGAACGCCCGCAGGACGCAGCCGATATCGTCAACGAAGCGTTCCACCAGATGCTGTCCGGTCGGCCCGGTCCCGTCGCGATCGAGATGGCCTGGGACACGATGGCCACCGGCGCACTCGTACATCCGCCGCAAGCCGTCGACATTCAGCCGCCACCAGCCCCATTGAGCGATGACATTGACCGCGCCGCCGCCCTCGTCGCGGCAGCCAGGCGACCGATGATCATGGTCGGCTCCGGCGCGCAGCACGCCGCCGACGAAGTCCGCACGCTCGCCGAAACCCTGGACGCACCCGTGGCTGCGTTTCGCGGCGGCCGCGGCATCGTCGCTGAAGACCATCCCCTCGGTGTCTCGTCACATGCCGCCTATCGGCTTTGGTCGGAAACCGATGTGCTAATCGGCATCGGCACCCGCCTCGAACTGCCCTACATGCGCTGGACCGGCATGATGCAGCTGATCGACCGGCCAGCCGGGCCACCGCACCTGGTACGTATCGATATCGATCCGGTCGAGATGCGCCGTCTGGTCCCGCACGCCCCGATTGTCGCTGACGCGCGCCAGGGCACCTCGGCCTTGCAGACAGCGATCACAGCGCAACGCGCCATCGACCCGGCAAACAGCAGCCAAAACCGCGACCGCATCGCTGATGCCAAAACCACTGCCCGCATGGAAATCGAAAAGGTCCAGCCCCAACTCGCCTACCTCGATGTCATTCGCGATGTTCTTCCCCGCGACGGGATCATCACGATCGAGCTGTCGCAAATGGGCTTCGCGTCCTATTTCGGTTATCCGGTCCTGGCCCCTCGCACCTACATTTCCGAAGGGTTCCAGGGAACGCTCGGGTTCGGCTTCCCATCAGCGCTCGGCGTCAAGGTGGCCCATCCCGGCACGCCCGTTGTCTGCATTACCGGCGATGGTGGCTTCATGTTCGCAGCCCAGGAACTGGCCACCGCCGCGCAGGAAGGCATCGCGCTGGTGACGCTGATCTTCAACAACGCCTCTTTCGGCAATGTCCTGCGCGATCAGCAGACGCGCTTCAACAACCGTACCATCGGTGCCGAGCTGGCCAATCCGGACTTCATGCAGTTCGCCGATTCATTCGGCGTTGAGGCGCACCGCGTCGCATCACCTGAAGCCCTGCGTCCGGTTCTTGAAGCCGCCATCAACGCGACCGGCCCCGTCATCATCGAAGTCGATACTCCGCGCGGGAGTGAAAGCAACCCCTGGGAATTCATCATTCCAGGCTAGAGCCCGAATTGTCTTGCTGCAAGGAAAGACGAGCCCGGTACCTCGCCTTCTGCGCAGTGCAAGGCCACGATCGCAAAGTCCAGCCGCCGCGCAAGAATCGGGTGTCGCGCGACGCCGGCATCGCCTACGTCTGATCGCGACACCGAGGAGGCTATCGATGGTCACGCAACCAGACGCACGCCGGAAAGCCACAGCCGCACTGCCGTCGCACAAGCGCGACGCGACACGATCAGGCCTGAAAGCCCGCATCACCGCCTGCGACTGGCAAGCGATCGACACGGAACTCGACGACTATGGCGTCGGCCGGCTCGGGCCCTTGCTAACGCAAGCCGAGTGCGAAAAGCTCATCGAAACCTACGACCGCGACAACACGTTTCGCACAACCGTCAACATGGCGCGCCACGGTTACGGTCGCGGTCAGTATAAATATTTCGCGTATCCCCTGCCGGACATGATCACCGTCCTGCGCACGCATGTCTATCCCCACGCAGCCCGCACCGCCAATCGCTGGGCAGCCCTGCTTGGCAGCACGGCAACCTATCCGGCCGACCACGCCGCAATGCTCGCGCGCTGCCAGGCCGCCGGCCAGACCCGCCCGACCCCGCTGCTGCTGCGCTACGAAAGCGGCGATTACAACTGCCTGCACCAGGACGTTTACGGCGCACACGTTTTCCCGCTGCAGCTTGTCATCCTGCTGAGCAACCCGGCCGACTTCAGCGGCGGCGAGTTCGTCCTGACCGAACAGCGCCCACGCATGCAGTCACGCGTCGAGGTCGTGCCTCTCAAGCAGGGCGAGGCGGCGCTGTTCGCGGTCAATGAACGGCCACGCCAGGGCGCCAAGGGCTATCACCGCGTCAAGCTGCGCCATGGCGTCAGCCGCCTGCGCACCGGCCTGCGCCACACCGCCGGCATCATCTTTCATGACGCCACCTAGTGATCAAATCGCAGCGCGGTGTTCAACAACATCCCGCTGACGACAAGGCACAACGAGGCTGCGTCCATCTAGCGGGCCACGAAAAAGCGGTGTGCGTTCCCCCGCCCGGCAATCGACGATCTACTTCCCGGTCATTGAGCGAATGACACCGATGATTGCCATCAGCGCACCACCGCCAACACCGCCGCCCGCGACCTGCGTGATGATCGAGCCGATATCCAAGCCGCCGCTCGCCGCGCCAACCCCCAGCAGTGAAGATAGAATCTGACCACCAACACCACCACCGACGATACCCGCGATCGAATTTCCGAGTGTGCCGAGGCTCAGGTTCTTGAAGAGCCCGCCGGCGACATTGCCGCCAATTGCACCGCTGGCCAGTTGAATTATGAGACTAACGATATCCATTTGGATTTCCTCCTTGGAATGATTGATTTCGTACCGGCAAGCGGCTGGCACAAATCTCCTTGGTTGCGATCGACGGCAGGCACTTTTCTTATCCACGCCGGATTGGCGGCGGCAGACGTTTGCATCGTCGATAGCCTCCCTTCACTTTCGTATGATCAATACATGGGGAGGTTCCGTCCGAACTGATAACAACGTAATGGAATAACAGAAATATCTTTATAATTCTTATGGTTATAACGAAAATTCAGCACATCCGTTAGCGAAACGCCCATGCTAAAACCGCGCCGCCAGCTCACACGACGCACGGATAGGTCGCCGCTTTAGTGGGCTTTTGCGCGCCCCACCGGCCGGCGCCGATACCCGTCAGGCCGTTCTCGCTATCGCGCGGTTGCGCGTAAAAACCAGCTTCTGGTCCGCTAGCTTATCCACCGAACCGGCCCAGGCGTAAGCCAGGAGGCAAGGCTCCCGGTCGCCAACCGTGATGCGGTGGTTGCGCCCCGGCGGATTGAAGATCAACGAACCTGGCGCATAAACACCGTCATCATTTTCCGATACGGCACCCGACAGGCAGAAATAACTCTCCGTGATTCCGTCATGGCTGTGCGCCGGATACACGCACTTCGGCGCGAACAGCACCAGCCCGAGAATGATGTTATCCGACACGACCGGTCCATTCGGCCCTGCGATTTCCGCGTAGGCGAATTTTTCCGTCAGGTGCTTCGGCAGCCGCTCATAGCCATACATCCAGGCCAGTTCGCCGGCGACGCTTTCGATGGCCCGGATCACCGTTGCGGTCCGCTGCAACCGGCCCTGATTGAGCGCGCGGTTGAGATGCGCACAGACCGGTTTCGAAACAGGCTCGCGCGCGCTGAGTGATGGATCCGACTCGATCACCCGTGAAATCCGCTCGCGCACCACGCGCTGATGCGATCGTATCCGCTTGCTCCCCCCCGCACTCGATCGCAAATACATGTCATAAAGCTCGCGCAGCAGATACAGCCAGTCCGGCGCACCACTCAGGCGGGTCTCGGGAAAGACCCTCTGGTGCGCAAGTCCGCTGTCCTCATCCTTGGTCATTCGATGTCCTCGCCCTGAACGACTCGCCCTGCATGTTCATGAACGGAACAATGCTCGCTAGCGCGCCACAAACCACATGAACAGACTCGGGACAACGATCCCGATGACGCTCATGCGTGCTTGCTCATTGGGCGAAAAGCCCAGTGTTCTTTTTCCCTGAAACGTATAGCGCTTTCCGGGTTTGCCACCTTATGAAAAAAATTGAAAAGAAGCGCAACACACCAAAAAAATGCCGCCATAATAAAAACAGAGCGGCCACCGGTCAGATTGCCATCGCTAATATCAATTGCCATTTAACATCCAATCTGAAGAAATAATTTGACTGGGCAGGTTGTCTTGGTCGCTCCAAATATATCGATCAACATGAACCAGAGAGCTTAGCATCAGACGCCTTCGCCTCGGCCCGAACATCGATCAATGAGCTCCGCAGCATTTGATCGATGGCCTAAGATCCACTTTCGATCGCCTGCTCAAGGCGCCTCTTTAGATGACCGATCACGCTTTGCGCCGTTGCAATGTCACTCGGCTTCAGACCGCTTGAGAGCGAATTGACCCACGGCACCTGCAATGTCAGTGCAGCTTCAAACAGTTGCTGGCCCTTTGCTGTCAGGCAAACAAGGTGCGCGCGTTTGTGATGTGGATTGGACTGGAATTCGACAATCCCCTCCGCTTCCAATTCGTTGACGATGCGCTGAATGCCCTGCCTATGGAGCCCCATGGTCCGTGCATGCCACGCCACGGATTCTGGCCGCTCGCTATAGGCGATGGCTCCGAGAACCTGCCATCGGGCGCTGGTCAATCCAAGTTCAGCAACCAGCCGGTCACCGGCGACCAGCAGGCGACCGTTCAAGCGGAACACATCCATAATCAACGCCGTCACGTCTTCTCCCGCCTTCGTCCATTGTTCCTTTGGCATGTCGTCCTCATTTTCACTTGACAACGTATTGTCAAAAATGCCTTATGCATATTGTCGATTTGACAACATCACACCAATTTGCCCAAACATGCAAGGAGTATCCACATGGTCAACATCAAGCCACTCGATCCGGCGTTCCCGATTCAGCAGCAAATCGGCGTCGACGCAGGACCGGTTGTTCTCGTCAACCTGTTCACGGTCGATCCGAGTGATCAGGAAGCCATGGTCGAAGCCTGGAGAAACGATGCCCTTTGGATGAAAAAGCAACCGGGATACATCAACACGCAACTGCACAAGGCAGTCGGTGAAAGCAGCATGTATCTGAACTACGCTGTCTGGGATTCAGTTGCGGACTTCCGCACGGCGTTCTCGAATCCGGAGTTCCAGAACGCGCTCGGTCATTACCCTTCGAGCGCGGTCACAGCACCTCACCTATTCGAAAAGATCGCCGTTCCCAATTGTTGTACGGCCTAGACGCGGCAACGATCAACTGGCCGGTGGCGACCGTCGCCAACCTTTGCGGCGCATAGCAATTTACCGAAAGCTCCCGACATGAAAACACGGATACACGCCGTCGCCGGCGGCATTGGTTTTCTCACCATACTCACATTCTGGACGTCGACCGTCTTCTCCGAACTGTTTGCGAGCCATGAGATGATAGCAAGCGTCAAGCAGATGATCCTCTACGGCATGGTCATTCTGATCCCCGCCATGGCGATTGCCGGCGGGTCCGGCATGTTCATGGGCAAAGCTCGAACCGATGCGCTGGCGCTGGCAAAGAAGAAACGCATGCCCCTCATTGCGGCCAACGGTTTGATCGTTCTACTCCCCTCCGCCTTCTTTCTCGCGTCCAAAGCGGCAACCGGTTCTTTTGATGCTTGGTTCTACGGCGTTCAGACCCTGGAATTGATCGCCGGTGCTGTCAATCTAACGATGATGGGCCTGAATATTCGCGACGGCCTGACGATGACGGGACGCATTGGAAGCGGTCAGACGAACGCGATCGCAGCCAATAGAGACGAAGCCGTCATCGAGGAACGCGACGGCGGTCCCCTTGTTGCCAAGAATGTATCGCGGTTGACTGGTATCGGCGGCGAGGCAATCGACGTTAAACCGACAATGGCACTTTGCCGTTGTGGTGCTTCAAAGAACAAGCCGTTCTGTGATGGTTCTCACAACGAAATCGGTTTTGACGACCGCCCTACCGATACGCGGACTCCGGACAGGCTGCGCAGCTACGAAGGCAGGGAAATCGCCGTACACTACAACCGCCTTCTCTGCTCACACGCGGGCGAGTGCGGCAAGCTGACAGCGGTTTTCGATCCTTCCCAGAAGCCCTGGATAAGACCAGACAATGGCACCGTTGATGACATCATTGAGGTCGTAAAGGTCTGCCCGTCAGGCGCACTCTCGTACAGCTTGCCGGGCCAGACACGTCAACATGCCAATTCTGACATCGCGGGCATTTCGCTCGAACTCAACGGACCGTATCGCGTGACGGCGATCCCACTGGGAATACCGCGTTCCGCGGCAGGCGCAAACGCCGGCAAGTACGTTCTTTGCCGATGCGGTGCCTCAAAGAACAAGCCCTATTGTGACGGCACGCACAGTGACATTGGTTGGAAGGACTAAAACGACCATAGCTGGCACGCCGCAACATTCAGACATTGAGGTGCCTTTTCTCATCCAATCCACAACGGAAACGCTGCTCGGCCAAGATATACCCACCAGGCGCCAGCTATTGAGACAGAAATTTCCAACTCTCCACCCCGCAAAGCCCCCCCAAAAAACTTATCCACGCCCCCCTTCACCGCCCGTATACTCAATTTATCCCGCCCGATCAGGGGCCGCTGACCGGTGGCGACCATCAGAGGGGGTGGGATGCAGGTCGCGCGCTGGCGTACGCACGTCAGCGTAAAAAGCGAGGCCCTGCCGTCCTGCCTGGGTGCAAGTCCCAGGTGCCCGTAGCTTAAAAGAGGCGTGACTCAGCCAAAAATCCTGCGTGGGGTGGCAGACATCCGCTCAAAAAATTATAGCCGCGGTTGCACTGTCACCCCGCGCCCCTGATCTCTTATCTTTCCGGCGGTGATCCGCGCGGAGCGCTCGGTGCGTCTGTGACGCGCTAAACGTTGTCAAATCAAACGATTGGACGAGATGCAGGTAAGCGGCATATAGTGTTGTGAAAGCGCAGCCCCGTTCGTATGGGCGACGCGCGCTCTCTTGCAAATTCGTGTCCAGCCGGCCCTCGCTGTCACTCTTCGAGATGGCGACGACCCATGTTGTCGAGCACGTTATCCGAAAGTCCGATCATGTCGACAGTCGATGAAACCAACGACCCGTTTGCCGCTACAGCAGAAAACCGTGTGGCTAAGCGCAACGCGATCGTCTACGCGATCTGCCAGGCGTTTAACGGGGCGGCCGCGCCGGTCAACATCGCCCTCGGCGGTCTCGCTGGCAGCTATCTGCTCGCCGCCGACAAGTCGCTGGCGACGGCACCGGTCACCGGCTTCAGCGTCGGCATGGCGCTCGGCACGGTGCCGGCTGCGATGCTGACCCGATACATCGGACGTAAGTTCGGCTTCATTGGCGGCTTGCTGATTGGCATTGCGGGTACATTGTTGGCTGGATACGCGCTGATCATCGGCAGCTTCATGCTGTTTTGCGTCGGTGCACTTGCGAGCGGCATCGCAAGCGGCTTTGGCCAGCAGTACCGGTTTGCCGCTGCCGATCGCGGTACACCCGATTTCAAGTCGAAGGCGATCTCGTGGGTGCTAGTCGGCGGCGTTGCCTCAGCCATCATTGGCCCGCAGCTGATTATCTATACCAGCGACCTCATGCTGCCGGTGCAGTTTGCTGGCGCCTACTTTAGTGCGGCCTTTCTCTATGCGGTGGCGATCGCCGCGATGCTGTGTCTCGAGTCAAGCCAACCGCCACAGATCGACAACCTCGGTGCACCGCCGGTTGCCCGGCCGCTGACCACGATCATGATGCAACCACGCTTCCTCGTGGCGCTGCTGTGTGGGACTTCGGGGTTCGCCTTGATGACCTTCGTCATGACCGGCGCGCCGCTCGCAATGGTCGCGGAAGGCATCTCTCGAAATCATGCCGTGCTCGGTATCCAGTGGCATGTGCTTGCGATGTTTGCGCCAAGCTTCTTCACCGGCAATCTGATTGCGCGCTTCGGCAAGGAAACAATCGTTGCGACCGGCATGATCATCTTGATCATCTGTGGTGCCGTTGCCCTGGCGGGGATCGACTTGTGGCATTTCTGGCTGTCGCTCATTCTGCTTGGCCTCGGCTGGAACTTCGCCTTCATTGGTGCGACGGCGATGGTCACGGACACCTACCAGCCGCACGAGAAAAACAAGGCCCAGGGTCTCCATGACTTGATCCTGTTCAGCTTCGTTGGTCTGGCATCGTTCATGTCGGGCTTGGTGTTGAACAGTTTCGGTTGGGCAACCCTCAACATCATCATCTTTCCAGTCGTGGTCGTCTCAATCCTTTCGCTCATCTGGCTGCTGCAATTCGAGCGTAAGCGATCACTGGCGGATGCTTGATTGCGAGCGTTGCAACCGGATCGCGTTTTCCTGCTAGAATGTCGGCGAATTACAGCTGGTCATTAGCAGACGGGTTCAGGCGAGGCGGATCATGGCAACGACGGTTGAGGTAATTGCGGATGTGATGAAGGCGGTTGGTACGCCGTTCATCACGGGGCATCCGGGTGGCGAATCCGTTGAACTGATGGATGCCGCGCGTCAACGCGACATGCGTTTCATTCTCTTCAAGCAGGAAGTCGCAGCCGCCATGATGGCTGCCACCTGGGGCGAGATTACCGGCTCGCCAGGTCTGTGCCTTTCAACGCGTGGGCCCGGCGCTTCCAACATGGTCAACGGCATTGCCTATGCCGCCCTCGACCGCGCACCGCTGATTGCGATCACCGACCAGTACGATCCGGCGACCTACGCGATTGGCCTGCGCCAACGCATCAACCAACTCGCGATGTACGAGCCGCTCACCAAATGGAGCACGACGATCAATGCCAAGACGGTGCATCATCAGATGCGCCGCGCGTTGCGCGAGGCGACGGCGCCGCCACCCGGTCCCGTGCATTTCGAAATGCCGCAATCCGAGACGACGCTCGTGGCTACCGAGCTTGCCAATGAAGCACCACTGCAACCGAACATCGTCGACATCGAGCCGGATCGGGCAAGCCTTAAGGCACCGCTTGATCTCATCGGCGAGGCACGGCGGCCGATCATTCTTGTTGGCCTCGGGGCACTATGGGCGGGGGCGTCAAAGGACCTAACGGCGTTGGCGGAACACCTCGGGGCTCCTGTCCTGGTGACACCGAAATGCAAGGGCGCGATTCGTGAAGATCATCCATTACGTGCCGGTTGCATCATCGGCGGCATCATTGAACGCAAACTCGTATCGCAAGCCGATCTGATAATCACCATCGGGCTCGATGCGGTCGAACTGCAGCCGAAAGCCTGGCCGTATTCGGCGCCGGTACTTGCCATCGCTGCGATACCCAATCTCGACGCTGTCGTCCCAGCCGGCACGGAAGTCGTCGGACCTGTCGCAAAGATTCTATTGCGTCTCACCGAGTTTTCCTCGGGTGGTTCGAGTTGGGGTGAAGCCGCTGCCGAAGTTTACCGCGCGGATGTTGTCAATGCGCTCAACACACCAAGCACCGGTCTGTCGCCGCAACGGGTCATGGAGATTTCGCGTGCCATCCTGCCGCGCGAGACGATTGCGACCTGCGATGCCGGTGCCAGCCGCCTCCTCGTCGTGCAAAAATGGGAGTCTTACGGTCCGCGCGAATTTCTCGGTTCTAACGGTCTCGGCTCGATGGGCTATGCCGTGCCCGGTGCGCTTGCTGCGAAGATGGCGCATCCGGATCGGCCGTGCGTGGCGTTCGTTGGCGATGGTGGCTTCATGATGTCGGTCGCCGAGTTGCAGACATCGGTCACCGAAAACCTGCCAATAATCTGTGTCGTTTTCGACGACGAGGAAATCGGCCTGATCCGCGTCAAGCAGACGCTTAAACAAATCCCGGAATACGGGGTTCGCATCGGTGGCATGCACTGGGACAAACTCGCGCAGGGTTTTGGTGCCGACGGTGTCGTTGTTGACAACGAGCAGGACCTCGACACCGCACTACGGTCAGCAATCAAATCCGGCCGCACGACTGTGATCGGCGCGCGCATCGATGGCTCGGGCTATGTCGACCAGTTCAATGCCCTGCGCGAACTATGAGGTGGCTTGGTTGCACGTCTCAGGCAAGCTTGAGATTGGCGATTTCCGCGTCGCTATAGCCGAGGCCGCGCAGCACGTTGCAGGTATCCGCGCCAAGCGCCGGCGGCGTCCCGGGCACGGCGGGACCGTCGGTATTGGCGATGAACGCGGCCGCTGGCACCTTGAGCGTTGCGCCGCTGTCGTCGGGATCAGGAATGTCGGCAATGATGCCACGGCCTTCAAGCTGCGGGTCCGAACACACCTCGCCGACGTTACGCACTTTCGATATCGGGATCCGAAGCCCCTCTAGTCGCGCAACCCACTCATCGGATGTCCGCTCCACAACGGATGCGTTGATCGCTTCCTGCACGACCGCGCGGTTGGCAATGCGGCTCGGGTTGTCCTTGAACCGCGGGTCGCTGAGCTTCTCGCCGAGGCCGACACCTTCAATAAATGCGTTGGCCTGCGCCTCGGTGCCGGTCGCGACCATGATGAAGCCGTCGGCGGTCTTGAACGTGTCGGACGTCGGCATCCGCGACGGCGACTGGTTGCCGAGCAGTTCCGGTTCCGGCGCACCGGCGAGATACCGTGCGTAGTGTGTCGAGAGCAATGTAATCGCGGTATCCTGCATGGCCACGTCAAGGTATTGCCCTTCGCCCGTCTGCGCATGCCGGTAGAGCGCGCTCGAGATCGCGAATGCGGCCGTGATGCCCGTCGAGATGTCGATTGGAAAGGCGGTTGCCCGTGTCGGCCCCATGTCGGGATGCCCGGTGCCGGCCATCATACCCGTGGATGCCTGGATCGCGGCATCATAGGCGGCGCGTTTCGAATTCGGCCCTTGCTGGCCATAGCCGCTGATCGAGCAATAGATGATGTCGGGCTTGACCGCGCGTACGTCGTCATAGCCAAAACCAAGCTGCTTAATCACGCCGGCGCGGAAGTTCTCGATGACGACATCCGATTGCGCGACCAGTTTCATGATCACCTCGCGTGCGTCCGTTGCCTTGAGGTTGATGGCGAGGCTCTGCTTGCCGAAATTGTATGCCATGAATCCGGGCGACATTCCGGGCCGTGGTCCGGGACTGGACGTGTCCGGCACGGGCAGGATGCCGCGCATCTGGTCGCCGGTGCCCGGCTGCTCAATCTTAATCACGGTGGCGCCGAGCATATTGAGCATCTGTGCCGCAAACGGCCCGGCAATGACTTGGCTGAAATCGAGTATTCGCACCTTCTCGAAGGCTTGTGTCATTGCCATCCCCTGGTCACATCGCGGCACAAGCGGCTATGCTGCCCCACCCACCCCAAGTCTGCAATCATCATCCGGGATCCTCGACTATGCGGCCTGCAAACAACGCTGACCTGATCATTACCAATGCCAAGACGGTCACGCTTGACCGGGATGACCGTATTGTCTCTGGCATTGCGATCGCTGATGGCCGCTTTGTCGCGGTTGGTCGCGATGACGAAGTGGAGGCGCTGGCAGGCGACGATACGCGCCGCATCGATGCCAAAGGCAAGCTCGTCGTGCCGGGGCTGATCGATGGGCATGCGCACATGGATCGTGAAGGCCTCAAGGACATGCTGCCAACGCTGGCGGATTGTGCCTCGATCGGCGACGTCCTCAAACGCATTGCCGAGATTGCCGAGCGCACGCCGGTTGGCGAGTGGATCGTCACGATGCCGATCGGTGAGCCGCCGTTCTACGAAGGCGTGCCAGGATGCCTCGCTGAGAACCGCTTTCCAACGCGCCAGGAACTCGACAGCGTCGCACCGAACCATCCGGTCTACATTCGACCGATCTGGGGCCACTGGCGCAACACATTGCCGCTCGTCTCTGTCGCCAATTCGATGGCGCTGGAGAAAGCCGGCATCACGCGCGATACGCTGCCGCCAGTGCCGTCGATCCAGATTGACAAGGAACTGGCGACTGGTGAGCCGACCGGCATTCTCTACGAGTTCACCTACAAGCCGATCGTCGAGAAAACGCTGATGGCCTGCATCCCGCGCTTCACGCTCGATGATCGGATTACCGGTCTCGAGCGCTCTATGCAGGTCTACAACAGTTTCGGGACGACCAGCGTATTCGAGGGGCACGGCATCGCTGGCGAAGTTTTTGCCGCCTACCAGCACGTCCATGAATCCGGCAACGCGACGGTGCGCGCGTCCTTGATGTTCAGCCCGGCGTGGCCGTCGACGGATGTCGAAGATGTTCGCGATCTGCTCGTCGACTGGGGCCGCTGGCTGGCGCGCAAAGGGCTCGGCGACGACATGCTGCGCATGGCCGGTCTCTATACTGAATCGGACCATTCGGAAGAAAACCGTCTGCGTGCGCTGTGCGGTCCCTACACCGGTTGGGCCGGCTTCAATTTCGACAGTTGCCTGCCGGAAGACGTGATGGTCGAGATGATGGCCGAGGCCGCCCGCCACGGCATCCGCATCGGCTCGTTCTCGCCGCGCATCCTCGATCTTTACGAGCAGGTTCACAAGCGGACACCGATCGACGACCAGCGCTGGCTAATTGAGCATGTCGGCGTGTTCACCTCCGATGAGATCAAGCGCGTCGCCGATCTCGGCCTGGTGCTGCAGGCGTATTCGAGCAAATGGATCGCACAAGACGGTGAAATGCTGCGCGCCAAAATGGGCGATGCCGGCACGAACCGTATCTTGCCGTTGCGCGACCTGCTCGACGCCGGCATCCACGTCTCTCTGGCAACCGACAACGTGCCACCGACGATGTTCGTGCCGATCGGTCATGCCGTGTCGCGTCTGACCGATGCCGGCGAGCCGCTTGCGCCCGGCCAGTGCATTTCCCGCCTCGAAGCACTCGCCTGTGCCAGTCGCGAGGGCGCGTGGCTGAGCTTCGAAGAAGACAGCAAGGGCACCATAGAAGTTGGACGCCACGCTGACCTGGCGGTTCTCTCGGATGATCTGCTCGAGGTCGACGGCGCCCGCATTCCCGACATCACAGCCGACCTGACAGTGACCGCCGGTAAGGTCGTCCATGACCGTGCGGCAGCGGAGACATAGGTGGATCATGCTGAAATGAAAGCGGAACACATTAGATGTTCCTCGATGTCGATCTGCGACCGGCCTGCGGTGTCTGTCATTCAAGGTATCGCCTAGCCGAGGATTTCGAGTGTTCGATATCATTGCCGGGATTGCGAACCGAGCTCACGAACGGGAGTGATCAGGTATGCACGCGAAGTCCAATTGACAGTTCCAAGGCGACGGGTACGCTGAGCGGGATACCGTTGATTTGAACTTTTCATTCTCAGGCCTCATTGACGATTGCGGATAAAATTATGAATCTCCAACGGATCATCATCATTGGGGGTGGCATTGGCGGCTTGGCCGCCGGCTTGGCACTCCAACGGCGCGGTTTCAATGTCGCGGTGTACGAGCGCACGCCAGAATTCCGCGAGATTGGTGCCGGGCTGATTGTCACCGCGAATGCACGCCGGGCCCTGCGCGATCTGGGTGTCGATGCGGAATTGGAGGCGCTTTCGAGTAGCGTGCCGGTGAGGAACACGTGCAACTACGCCACCGGCGAGATCATGCAAGAAATCAGCAATGCGGAGGTTGAGCGCCGATTTGGCATCGCAACACTCCAGGTGCATCGGGGCGATTTGCATAACGTGCTGCTGGATGCCGTGCGGGCCAATGACCCGGACGCCCTGCATCCGGCACGCGAGTTTGTTTCCCTGGAGCAGGACGCGTCCGGTGTGACCGTGCATTTTTCCGATGGATCGTCGGACCGGGGCGATGCCGTGATTGGCGCCGATGGCAATGCCTCCGCCGTGCGCACTTTTTTGTTTCCGGGCGAAGCCACGCAGTTCAACGGGCAGGTCGCTTTCAGGGCTCTCATCCCCGACGATCAATTGACTCCCGCCATTCGGCGGCTGCAGATGGCGATGCATCCAGCTCCCAAGCGCTATCTGCTGCTCTATCCCCTGCGCCGCGGCCGCGTCCTGAACCTGATTGGCTGCGGTCAAGCAACGAAGTGGGAGGAGGAGGGCTGGGCAATCCCGGCAACGAATGAGGAGTTTGCGCGTGCCTACTCGGACTTTGCTCCGGAACTGGTCCACCTCATTCACAGCATCCCAGCCGGCGCCCTGTTCAAATGGGGCTTGCAGGATCGCGAACCCCTCAAGACATGGATCGCCGGGCGGGTCGCAATGCTCGGCGATGCTGCGCACCCTATGACCCCGTTCCTCGGACAGGGCGCTTGTATTGCGACCGAGGATGCACTTGTTTTGGGCCGTGCGTTCGCGGCATCAGGAACGGTTGCCGAAGCGCTGCAACGCTACGAGCGCGCGCGCAAGACTCGCGGTACGAACGTCCAACTCTGGTCGCGGGAGGAAGGGCAGGCGCTCCAGGACCCGACAAAGCCGCGGCGAACGGCGGTCGATCGCGGGCTACTCGACTATGATCCGGTATCGGTTCCTGTTTGACGGCGCCGGCAGCTTCAGGCCGCCGTGCAAGGCCGGTTCAGCATGAAGGCTGACCATCTCGCTCCGTGAATGTGTGTTGGTCGTGGTGGTGCGGTCAGAGCCATTCGCGGTATTCCTTGTGCGCTTTCTGCTGCAACGGCGTGTGTAAAATTTGCTGGTTGCCGGCTTGATGGTGAGTGCGGGAGCGGGTGAGTATCCGCGCGTGTTGATGGAGAGGTCGGCATTTGGGTGTTGATACAACATTTTGCGTGTTTCTCGACACTCGGTGTTTGCGGGTTTCAGGGACGCGGGGTGACAGTGCAACCGCGGCTGTAATTTTTTGAGCGGCTGTCTGCCACCCCACGCAGGATTTTTGGCTGAGTCACGCCTCTTTTAAGCTACGGGCACCTGGGACTTGCACCCAGGCAGGACGGCAGGGCCTCGCTTTTAACGCTGACGTGCGTACGCCAGCGCGCGACCTGCATCCCACCCCCTCTGATGGTCGCCACCGGTCAGCGGCCCCTGATCGGGCGGGATAAATTGAGTATACGGGCGGTGAAAGGGGGCGTGGATAAGTTTTTTTGGCGGGCTTTGAACTGGTTCAGTATCGCGAAACTTCGCGGCTCCGGACTACTTTTGCCCGATGACAACAAGACCGACGAAAACAGCGGCAAAGAGATTGAGCCCCACGATCATCCAGGTAGCGCGGCGCGTTTTTTTCCCGGCCAGCAACCAAATCATGATGAAGGTTGCCACAGCGACGGCAGGCGCGACAATTGACAGGTCGAGGTTGGCCGATAGTCCCAGTTCCTGGGTTGCCTGCTGCACCATCGCTTTGACTTTGCCGAGTTCTTGACGGTCCTCACGCCAAAGTGCGAATGCAACGACAGCAAGCATTGGCACGGCAAACCCATAGAGGAAGCATAATATCGTTCCGACAGCGCAGCGTATCATTGCTATCACCCCAGAATTCGAGCCGACATCGGGCGAGATCTCCGCCACCAATTATGCGCGCAAGGCGTCAATTGCTCAAGCGCGCAGATATTCATGGTGAAGACGGCATCCTCAACCACGACAGCCGCTGTGATGCGAGCCTCGTCTTCTGATTTTTCCTTACGACAGGGCAGTTTATGGGCTGTCGCAAGAACACGTATCGGACCATCGCAAAGCCAAGTCTGAGCCCGTCGCGGCGCCCTTACTATATCCTATATCTGAAGAGCGGTTGCCGACGTGCTATGCCGATGATCGTGACAAACACCGCATTGCAGGACTCGCCCCCGTCATGGCATTGGTTCACGCGAAAAGAGCCTACAGCCCAGTGTTCTGACGCCGACTCTAGCTGCCCGCGCGTCTGCGCAGGAACACTCGTCAGCTTTCTGATTGTGTTCTGGATTCACGTACATGATCCGACTTTCACCCGGAATCAAGTGACTGTTCCAGAACACTAGCTCCGGTTTCCCATTGGATTGCCCCATGACACCGACACTTGTTCCCGAACTGATTGTGACAGATCTCGACGCGAGCCTCACGTTCTATCGAGATCTGCTTGGCTTTGCGATTGACTACGAACGGCCACAAGAGCGGTTCATCTACCTCAGCGGCCATGGCGCCACCATCATGCTGGAACAACCGTTCAGCCGCGATCGGCTCTGGCCCAAGGCGGAGTTGGTTTATCCATTTGGGCGAGGCATCAATCTCGAAGTCAATGTGAAGAATGTCGACATGCTTCATGCCAATGTGCGGACTGCAGACGTCGATGTGTTCCTGCCGCTTGAGGAAAAATGGTATCGACGAAAGAGCGATGACGTCTGCGTGCGCCAGTTTGCCGTTCATGATCCCGATGGCTATCTGATCCGCCTGTCCCAGGAAATCGGCTCCCGGCCCGTTACGCGATGACCGGACAATCAGTGGCGTGCAATCCATTTACGCATCACTTGCATATTGGCATGCTAAGGCGAAAGACTATCGCTATCCACAACCGGAAGACGCCCCCATGATCGACGGCTTCGACGATCTCACGCATCACACCGACGCATCCCGGTTTCTGCCGATCACTTTCGACCTGGTGCCTGACCGAACGGCGATGCTGCACATCGATGCGCAGAACGATTTCCTGCATCACGACGGCCAATACAGCAACAAACAGATCAATATCGACCATATGCGCCGCGTGATCGAGCCGACGCGCAAGCTGGTCGACGCCTCCTGTCGCCACAACATACCGCACATCTGGACCCGGCACGGCACCCGCAGCGCTGTTGACGCCGGTACTTTTCACAGCCTGCGCCCGCATCTCGATGATGCCGGTCTCAGGCAGGGCACCTGGGGCTGTGAGATTTACAGCGAGATCGGTGCGCGCAATGACGATTGGTATGTGGAAAAGACCCGGCTGAGCGCGTTCTTTCAAACGAACCTGGAACTCGTCCTGCGCGGCCTTGGTATTGAGACGATCATCATCACCGGCGTGTTGACCAATCAATGCGTCGCAGCAACCAGCAAGGACGCCATGTTCCGCGACTTCAAGGCAATCGTCATTGAAGAGTGCACCGGGACGACACTGCCCAACCTGCACGCGCCGGCTCTGGCCATGATGAAGATCGGATGGGCGGAAGTGACCGGTCTTGACGATATTCTCACGCGGATAAAGGCGCTGCCGGAAGCGGATGACGCGCGCTGATACCGTTGCCGCGGTGCGCCTTGCTTCAGGTTGCAACACCTTTTCAGGCCCGTCGAGCAACACACAGCGGCTGGCCACGCCGCTGTGCGAAATGCTACGGATAAATCCCGCCAGCGACCGCCTTCATCGTGGCCGCCCGTTGGCATCGACATCGCCATCGACAGGTTCAACATATTGCCCGACCAGCCCACGCGTGCACCGCTGTTGATCGTTGCGCTGATCGGCCTTCTCTGGGGATTGAATTGGCCAGCGGTGAAGTTCATGCTGACCGAAATGCCGCCGCTGACGATTCGCGCGGTGGCATTTCCATTTGCAGCGTTCCTACTCGCGCTGATCGCGTCGGCACGCGGCGAGAATATGTGGCCCGCCCGACACGAATGGGTCCCGATCGTCGTGACCGGCACCTTGGTGATCTTCGGCTTCAACATGCTGACCGTGCTCGGCCAGACGCTGACCGAAACTTCGAAAGCTGCGATCATCGCCTACACCATGCCCGTCCTGACCGCGATGCTCGCGGCTGCGTTCCTCGGCGAACGCCTCGAGACACGGCATAAGTGGGCGTTACTCCTCGGCATGGCAGGACTTGCCGTACTGGCATCTGAAAATGTTGCCGCATTGCTCGCAGCGCCGCTCGGGCCGTTGATCATGTTTGGTGCGGCACTGTCCTGGGCCGGCGGCAATGTGGCGATGAAGGCATTTCGCTGGCAGATGGCACCACTGGCGCGCACGGTGTGGTTTTTTGTGGTCTCGAGTGTACTTAGTTGGCCGTTGGTGTGGATTTTCGAGCCGTTGTCCGAACAGAACTGGCCGTCGGTCCCGGTTTTCGCAACACTGCTTTACCATGCCATCGGGCCGATGGTGACGTGCTACGCGCTCTGGACCGTGCTGGTCGGACGGTTATCGGCAACGGTCGCCGCAATCGCTGCGTTGCTGGCCCCGTTTGTCGGAGTATCCTCATCGATCATCCTGCTTGGCGATCCCCTCACGTGGCAGAAAATCGTGTCGCTCGCGATGATTCTCGGCTCCATTTTCATGACATTGGCGCCGGTCGTGCAGGCCCGGCGACCGGCGCAACCGCGCGCCTGAGCAGTCCTTGTGCTGATCTTTGATCTGGATCAAAGGTCGCTTTTCGTTCGACAATTAAGCTGGCACGGCTAGATTGCGGCTGCCGGGTGCGATCACAATCGAGCGGCATCATTTGCAATGTATTCAGGATAGCGCCGCTGTGACATCCGCCACTGCGACATCGCATGAGTCACCCGCCGCGCCGGGCATCAGCATTCGCAAGGTGTCCGTTGAGGCACCGTGGGACTGGCTCGCAGCTGGTTGGCGCGACATCTGGGTACATCCGAATCTCAGTCTCGGCTTTGGCATCGTTTTCAGCGGGCTCGCCGTGCTGTTGTTCTTTGGATTGTCTCTCGCGGGACTGCAATCGCTGATCCTGGCGCTTGCCGGCGGTTTCATGATTATCGGCCCGATCTTTGCCGTCGGGCTCTATGACTTGAGCCGACGTATCGCAACCGGTGAGGCGGTGACGATCAAAGCCGTTCTGCTGAGCGGCGCACGTGCGCCGGGCCAACTGAGTTTTCTCGGCGGCATCCTGACGTTCATCTATTATATCTGGGTCCAGATCGCCTTCCTGCTGTTCATGCTGTTCTTTGGCAGCGCGGCAACCTTTCCACCGGCCAGCCAGTTCGTTGCGACGCTGCTGTTCGAGCCGCAAGGGCTCGGCCTGTTGATCACCGGTACGCTGGTCGGCGCTGTCCTCGCGGCGCTCTCGTTTTCGATTGCCGTCGTCTCGGTGCCGTTACTGACGGTCCGGAGGATGGACGCGGTGAGTGCCGTTGGCGTCAGTCTGAAAGCCGTCGCGGTCAACTTTCGACCGATGGCCTTATGGGCGGCGCTGATCGGCTTCATCACAACGATCGGCTTCCTGACCAGTTTTGTCGGCCTCATCTTCGCCTTCCCGATGATCGGGCACGCCACCTGGCATGCTTTTAACGACCTCGTAAGGCTCGACTGACCGCGGTGCTGGGTCGCGATCATCAAGGGCGCGCCAGGCGGCCCCGTCGAGGTCATCGAATTGGCCAGAATTGAGCGCCCAGAGAAACGCCGCAAGCCCGAGACCGCCAAGCGCCAATGCCGCCGGTATCAGCCAAGCCAGCGCGGTCATTTCAAGCCGACCGTGATGTGGCGCAGGCGCAACGCGTTGGCCGTCACGCCGATCGACGAGGCTGACATCGCGATCGCAGCCAGCAGCGGCGTTACAAACCCGGTCATGGCAAGCGGTACAAAGACCGCGTTGTAGGCAAGCGCAATCCCAAAATTCTGGAGCGACATGCGGCGCGCCTTGCGGGCAACCGCGATCGCCTCAACGACAGCGCCGAGCTTCTCGCCCTGGAAGATCATATCAGCCGTGGTCTGAGAGATGTCGGCAGCGCTAGCGGGTGATAACGACGCGTGAGCAGCCGCCAGTGCCGGGGCATCATTGATACCGTCGCCAACCATCAAGACGCGCTGGCCGGCGTCCTTGAGTTGCTCAACGTGATGGATTTTGTCGGCCGGAGTCTGGTATGCCAGCCAGTCATCAATCCCCGCTTGCCCGGCAATCTCACGAACGGCCGTCGCGCGGTCGCCGGAGAGCACCCTTAAACCAAGACCGGCCTTCTTCAGCGCGTCGGCAACGTCGGCCACATCCGTCCGCAGGCTCTCTTCAAATACAAAGCCGACAGGATCGCGTTCCGGCACGCAAAGCCAGAGCGCTGCCGCATCCGACTTCTCGATACCGCACCAAGCCGGCGAGCCCAGCCGAACCGTGCCGGCTGCCGTTTCGCATGACAGCCCGCAGCCCGGCGTTTCCGTAACATCGCAGTCGGTTTTGACCGGGTTGCCAAGGCCCAGCGCCGCGTCAACCAAGGCACGCGCATAGGGGTGCCGGCTCTTGATCGCGAGCCGGGCAGCATGACGCAAGTCCGTATCGCTACCATTCTCAATGCGGCTTAAACGAGGTGTGCCGAGCGTCAGTGTGCCCGTCTTGTCGAACAGCACCGTGTCGACCTCGGCCAGCCTCTCCAATCCATCAGCGGCCTTGAGGATGATTCCCTTGGCGAACAGCCGGCTGGACGCAGCGACCTGCACCGCCGGCACGGCAAGGGCAAGCGCGCAAGGACAGGTGATGATCAGCGTTGCGATGCCCGCGGTGAGCGCGGCTTCCCAACCTGCCCCGAGCAACAGCCAAGCCATCACTGTGACAAAACCGAGAATGTGGACCGTCGGCGCATAAATAGCAGCCGCACGATCGGCGAGACGCACATAGCGGGCGCGCCCCTGCTCGGCGGCGGCCATCAGACGGCCAATGTCGGCAAGCACCGTTCCTTCACTGGTGGCGCTGGCTTCGACGGTCAGGCCACCATCCAGACTGACGCTGCCAGCGAAAACCGCATCACCAACCGTAACCACCCGCGGCAGGCTCTCGCCCGTCATGATGGATTCGTCGATTTCACCGTGCCCCGCGGTCACACGGCCGTCCACGGCGATCCGCTCGCCGGCAGCCACCAGAACGCGCACGCCGGGCCGCAGATCGCGTGCCGCCATGGCAACGAGACGGCCATCGGCTTGCAGGACATTGGCTGTCAGAGCGCGCAACCCGAGGAGGTTCGCCGCCGTGCCCTGGGCACGGGTCCGCATGCTGATGTCAAGAAATCGTCCAAGCAGAAGAAAGAACAGCAGCGTCACGGCTGCATCGAAATAGACCTGATCGCTGCCCTGCGCAGTTTGAAAGAGGCTCATGCCCGTTGCCAGCAGCACGCCGAGCGATATCGGCACGTCCATGTTGAGACGCCGGGCCGACAAAGCTTGATAGGCGGACGTAAAGAACGGCTGACCGGCGTAGGCCACGGTTGGCAATGCGATGACCGCGGACAGCCAACTGAACAACGTCATCACGGCGGGGCTCATGTCACCCTCGCCGCCTGACCAAACGGAAACCGACAGCAGCATGATGTTCGCTGCAGCGAATCCAGCAATCGCAACCCGGCGCAGCAACGCCTTCTCGGCCAGGCGTGTTTCGGGCGCAATATCGGCCACGAGTTCAGCCGCCTTGAAACCGGCCGACTGCAATGCATCAACCAGAATTGGGACCGGCGCTCCACCCGGCGCACGAGTCACGACGACGCGTTTCAGCGAGAGGTTCGCCCGAACGTCCCTGACGCCATCGATCGCGGCAAGGGCACGTTCGACTTTGCCCATACAGCCGCCGCAAACCATGTTCTCAACAACCAACGTCGCCACCTGGCCCTCAGGCCGAGCGTCCACCGGAGGGCTTGTCTCAGGCGCAACGTCTTGCCACGTCAGGGCTTCAGCCATAGCCGTTTCCTCAGGCGATAGGTAACGTCGACCCGGTCGGACTTTGCTTCACGCGCCTCGAGTTGCAGCAACCAGTTGCCGGATTGAAGTTGGCCCACTTTGGCACTGTAGGTGCCTGGTGTTGCCGTCTCCTGCATGCTGAACCGCACGTCGTGCCGTTCCGTAGATGGTCGTCCGATGAACCCGTGCACAAGCAAGCCTGGGACCGGCAGTCCTTGCTTGTCGGTGAGCACAAAACGAACGATACCTTGCTTCTGGTCGAGACTGACGGCGGGTGTCCAACCAAGCTTTTGCTGGCGTGCATCAGCCGCAATGCGATCGTTGTAATCAAGGCCTTTTCGATAGGGCTGCTTGGAAACAATGCCAGTGTGTGTGTTGAGTGCCGACACCAGAAAAAAGCCGTTGACGGCGAAGATGATCCCGAAAAAGACGATCATCCCGGCAAGCACATGCCACCCCTGGATCGTGCCGCGCTCTGTTTTGGAAGCTATCATCTATTGCTGTGTCCCTCGCCTCATTTGGTTGGGCTCTGAAACGTCGTGCTGCGTTCGATTGTCTTCGACGTCGCGCGATCGACGACGACAAACTGAAATGACGTCGAGGGTGGTGTCAGTTTCGGCATCGCGTCGCCTGCAACAGCAACGAAGACGCGCAACTCGCGCAAATCATCCGTCGGCACGACAATCTTTGGCGCCGAACCTTTAGCCATCCCGAGTACGTGGATCGTAGCACCGGGCAGTCCTTTGACGTTCAAGGTGAACGTACGTGGCTCATGTTCCTTGTTCAGGATCTTGAGCGTATAGCCGTTGCGCACGCCGCCATCCGAGAGTTTCGTGAACAAAGCCGCACGATCACGTTGCACACTGACGTCAACGGTTGTGCGCACAGCAAACGCCGCGAGCATGATCACCGAGACCAGGACGATCAACGCAGCATAAAGCGTGGTGCGCGAGCGAACCAACTTGAATGGCTCGTGCACGCCTTTAGCGGTTGCATCCTGACGCGCGATCGTATCGTAGGCGATCAGATCACGGGGCCGACCAACCTTGTCCATGATCTCATTACAGGCATCAATGCACAACGCACACTGGATGCACTCCAGCTGCGATCCGTCGCGAATGTCGATACCCGTCGGGCAGACCGCCACACATGCCTTGCAATCGATGCAATCGCCGCGATCATCCCAGCTTTCCGTCTTCCGTTTGGGCCCGCGTGGCTCACCACGCTCCGTGCGATAGCTGACAAGCAGCGTATGCCGATCCGTCATCGCACCTTGAATGCGCGGCCATGGACACATGTAGATGCAGACCT
>JAGDYV010000059.1:0-27302 GCA_049116495.1 Hyphomicrobiaceae bacterium
TGCATCTCAACAAGGATTTCGAAATCGTCGGCCGTTGGGAAAACGATCTCGGGGGCATGAAGTTCAATTACGATTTCTGGTATCAGCCACGCCACAACGTGATGGTCTCGTCGGAATGGGCCGCACCGAACACCTTCATGCCCGGCTTTGACCTGGAAGAAGTCGGCCACCTCAAATATGGCCGCGAGCTGCATTTTTGGGATTTCAAGGAAAAGAAGGTCGATAAGACGTTTTATCTTGGCGAAGACGGTCTCGTGCCACTCGAAGTACGCTTCCATCATGATCCGGCCTCGAGCCACGGTTTTGTTGGCGCGGCGCTCTCGTCGAACATCATCCATTGGTACAAGAAGGATGATGGTGAATGGGTCTGGGAAAAGATCATTGACGTGGAGAACGAGCGCCATCCGGAGTGGCCGATCCCGGTGCCGGGGCTGATCAGCGTCATCCTGCTGTCGATGGATGATCGTTTCCTCTATTTCTGCAACTGGCTGCACGGTGATATCCGCCAGTACGACATCACTGATCCGTCGAACCCGAAATTTACCGGTCAGGTTTGGATGGGCGGTCTCCTTGGCAAGGCGCCTGAAGTCAACGGGCGTAAAATTACCGGCGGGCCGCAGATGATCCAATTGTCACTGGATGGCAAACGGCTTTACGTGACCACCTCACTGTTCTCGACCTGGGACAACCAGTTCTATCCTGACATCCGCGAGAACGGAGGCTGCATGGTTATGGTCAACTGCGACACCGAAAACGGCGGCATGGAAATCGACAAGGATTTCTTCGTCGATTTCGGCAAGGAACCACATGGGCCGGCACGCTGCCACGAGACGCGATATCCGGGTGGCGACTGCACATCTGACATCTGGCTGTGACGATGTCCGAAACCGTCATCATCACGATCGCCAATCACGGCGGCACGCGTTACGAGGTCGACCCTCGCCGGCCGCTGCTCAATACGCTTGAAGCGCAGGGCGTTTCGCTGCCGTATGGCTGCAAGTACGGCGGCTGCATAACCTGCGCGGCCAAACTACTTGAGGGCGAGATCAACCAGGCCGCGGCCGTGGCCCTCAACAACCGCCAGTTGAACGACGGCTACGTACTGCTCTGCGTCGCGCGACCGCTGACCGATTGCACGCTCGATGTCGGCGTCGAGAGCCACGACAAACTCTACCGCAACCCATTTGCCAGCCCGTTGCGGCCGGACGAACTCAAACCGGACATCGCTACTCCCTCTCCCGTCAACTCGGAGAAAACACCATGACTGCAGATACCGTCTTCGTTGATCACGACCAGCCCTATAGCGCCGAATATCTAGCTGAGATTCTAAAATCCGTGAAAACCATCGCGATGGTTGGTGCTTCATCGGACCCGACCAAGTTCAGCTACGGCGTTTTGCGGGTGCTGCATGAAACCGGCTACGACATCATCCCGGTCAACCCTAAGGAAGCAGGCAATGAAATTCGCGGCCTGAAAGTTTACGAATCACTGCAGGCGATCGATCGGCCGGTTGATATGGTTGAAGTGTTCCGTTCATCCGATGCGCTGCTTGGCATAGCGCAGGACGCCGTCGACATTGGTGCCAAGGTGTTATGGGCACAGATCGGCGTTCGCAACGACGAAGCCGCCCGTCTTGCTGAAAGCCACGGCTTGAAGGTGGTCATGAATCGCTGTCCGAAGATCGAATTGTTTCGACCGTTTTGGAAGCCGCGGCTCAATCAGAAAATCTAAAATGGTGTCGTATCAGGGCGTCGCGATCGCGGCTGTTCGCCCGGTCCTGACCATGACGCCCGCAATGCCGTGATGTGAGACTAGATTGACGCTGAGGCGGCCACCCGGCGGCTTTTCACCACGCCACCACGCGCTGAACTGCCGCCACAGATCCGTCACCAACAGATCGCCGGTGGGTTCGTGACTGAGTGGAATGTCATGCGGCGCGTAAGTGAACTTGTACTCCAGGAAAAGCGACGTCTGACCAAGGTCGATCTCCAAGCCCGCGAGCCCCTGACCGGTAAAACCTGCGAAGTGATATTCGTACGTGCGCACGTTTTCCTTGGCGTAACCGATCTCGCTATGCGGCAGCGAGACACCGGCACCGGCGCCAACGTACGGACGGAACCAACCGAACAGCGAACCGAGGCGGAACATGCCGTTATAGGTCAGCATGTTGTGGCCATGACTGAATTCCAGCTTACTGAAGACGTCCTTGACCGGCGCCGTCTTGGGCAGAGGCTTGCCATTGTGTGATCCGGTGAATTTCGCAACGGTGTCCGGGTTGGCGATCGCCTTGGCATGCGTGAAATCAACCATCGTGCCGATACGACCGAACGGATTCCAGCGCCAGACACGCGCACCGTAATAGACGGGTGCCTCGAACGGTTTGCCAATCCAGTCAAAATCCCGAACCGTGACCTCGCCATCCTGCCGCATGATACGTACGGTGTTCGGGTGAGTGTAAGCGATACCGCCGTAGCCACCAACCGCTCGGGCAGGGTCAAAGAGATGCTCGCGCCAGGTCGCACCAGCGCCGGCAACCGCCTGATTGACTGACCTACCCTTTGTATCGGTGTCCGGTTGAACCGACGCCACGATGGTCATCGCCGAAAGAGCGCAAACTCCGCAAATTCCAGACAGTTTGGCGATCATACCCGTTTCAAACTGCGATGTGGCGGACCAAATGCCGGTCATCGGTTGTCGCACTGCTTGCATGATCACATCCCCCAGATCGGCCCCAGATCAGCTCCAGACCGGCACGAAGCTTCACGGAACCATAGCGCGAAGCGGCGCACTTAGAGAGTGCCTCTCACGTCGCATCCCCACGCGAACTTGATCTGGATCAATCTGCCATCACACGCACGGTCACCCGGTCGACGCGGCCCTCGGCATCGACCACGGCAACCTTAGCAAAGCCACGGCCAGTGGGCCGCCAGAGCATCCGACGCCGGTCGCGGCTGATGCCAACCGGCGCGCCATCGACCAGCCACGTCATCGGCAGAACACCGCCTTCAGCCTTGAGCAGCATGGCACCTTGCCGTTCAACGGCAACCTCCGAACGATCATGCGGGAACGCGATGGCAACCGGCCGGTTGATGTAGTGCCCGCCAAGACTGTGCTCGATGTCCTTCTCGAAGCGTTTGAGCGGTGGCGGCAGGTCGGCACCGGTTGTGACCTTGAGCGCGCTAAGCGGCGCTTCACGGAATGGCCGGCGTCGCGCACCCACACGCGCAAATGCGTCAAACAGCATCGGCGCAGCCGCCGTTCGCCCAAGCAGCCCAGGTGTCGACGTCATATCGGGGCGACCGACCCATACGCCGATCGTATGGCGACCGTCGAAACCGACCGCCCAGGCATCACGGTAGCCGTAGGAAGTGCCTGTCTTAAAGGCAATTTGACCGGCCCGGGCATTCGGAGGAGGTGGCGCGTCACGCAGGATGTCAGTCAGATAGTATACCGCACGTGCGCTGAGCAGACGTTTCAGCTCGCGGCCTTGAGGTTCAACTGTCTGCCCGGCGGCTGAGGTACGCCGATGTGTCAGAGCAACTGGTTCGCCACCTCGCGCAATCGACGCAAATATAGCCGTCAAATCGTGCAAAGTCATACCGACACCACCAAGCGCAACGGCCAACGACGGTTCCATGTCGGCCGGCAGCGTTGCGTTGACGCCGGCTTTGGCGAGCAGGCCCAGAAATCGGCCTGGACCGATCTGGTCGAGCACCTTTACGGCGGGAATGTTAAGTGACCTTGCCAGCGCATCGCGGATCGTCACGGTACCTCGAAAACTGTCGTCAAAGTTCTTCGGGCGATAAGCGCCAAACCGCGTCGGTCGATCCTCGATCAATGTCTCCGGGTGCGCCAAGCCGTGATCGAAAGCGAGGCCATAGATGACCGGTTTCAAAGTCGATCCCGGTGAACGAATGGCATGCACCATGTCAATTGCACCAAAACGTTCGGTATCGAGGTAACCGGCGGAACCGACCTGCGCACGCACTTCACCTGAGGCATGATCGACGACCAAGATGGCAGCGGACAAACGTGCCCCAAGCGCGCGCGCATGGCGAGCCGCCAGAACCTCAAGCGAAGACTGCAACCGCCGATCAACTGTCAGCCGGTGCACTTTGCCGGCAGAGTTTGACGACAAGACCGCGTCACTCAAGTGCGGTGCCAATTTCGGAAAGGCGAGCCTGCCGGTCGGAAGAGCTTCCTTGCTGGCTCGCAAGAATGCCGCCTGACTGATGAGACCCCCGGCCCGCGCTCGTTCAAGCACGCGACGGCGCGCAATACCGGCATTGTTGCCCTTGAGATCCGGGCGCCGTGCCTCGGGTGACTGCGGGAGCGCAACGAGCAGCGCCGCCTGACCAAGCGACAAGCGTCGGGGTTCCTTGCCGAAATAGGCCAGCGACGCCGCTCGCACCCCTTCCACGTTTCCGCCAAACGGCGCAAGCCGCAGATAGAGATCTAGAATTTGCTGCTTCGAAAGCCGCCTTTCGAGCTGAATGGCACGCAGCATCTGGCGCAGTTTGCCGCCGGCCGTGCGTTCATGACGTTGATCGAGGAGACGTGCCGTCTGCATCGTCAAGGTCGACGCACCGGATACGATCCGACCGTGCCACAGAAATTGCAACCCGGCGCGCGCCACGGCGAGCAGATCGACACCGCCGTGCCGGTAAAAGCGCCGATCCTCGAACGCGAAAAGAAGTTGCAGATAGCGCGGATCAACGTCACCGGTTGTAACCGGCAAGCGCCAGCGGCCTTCGGCCGTCGTGAAAGCGCGCAACAATTTGTCGTTACGATCGAGGACAACGGTCGACAGGTCCTCGGCCATCGCAAGTGGTGGTGGGCCGATACGCTTCAGTTCAGATTCCAGGATCTGGCCAGCGGCGGCCACGCAAAGGCCAACAGCCAGTGCGGAGGAACCGGCCAACCGCATACGGTTCCGGCGCCGTGCCGCCGCGGCAGGGCAGGCACTTGCAACCTGTCCTGCTGCTGATTTCTTTCTGATCCAGGCAAGCATCTACTGGGCCTTGATGATAAGACGGCCGCCGGTCGTCCGGGCATGCCGCTCCGGGCGATACATGTCTTCAACCGTCGCGGCTGGATGCACGAAATTGCCCGGTGTTACTGCCCGAACGATGTAGGCGACCGTTGCCGAGCGGACCTTGGTGCCGGCGCGGAAGAAATCGAAGGCTGCAACGAAACGGTCATCACGAAATTCCGTATGGTCCGGCGACCAATGCGACTTCAACCAGGACAGTGCCTTGACGTCGCCACTCTCCACCAACCGCGGGTTCTCGATTTCTAAGCCAGCCGGCAATCGGTCGACCAGCAACAGACGCCCGCCGGCCTCTTTCGAGGAGATCGTCAGAACGACGGCAAGGCGGTCGGTTTGACCGAGATTGGCAGCTTCCGTTGCAAGGTCGATCTCGCGACCCTCAAGCGTGAAGTACTTCCGCTCAACCGTCAGGCCGTTGGCGACAGCCGGTTCCGGCTTGAGGCTGCTGCCAATCACGGTGACGACGGCGTCGGTTGCGGATGTGCCCGCATTGCCAAGAACCATACCGTCGGTCGTGAGCGCCGCCGTCGAAAGATTGGCACGCGCCGTTCCTTCGTAGGCTTTGCCGTTGATTGTCAGCTTCAGGTCCTTGGTCTGCTGGTCAAGCCCGCGTGCGGCGAGCAGGAGCCAGGCTTGTTCCTGTGTCGACGTGTGGGTGCGCTCGCTGTACGCCGCAGAAAGCTTCTGGGTCAGCGCCGCCGTGCGCGAGGGCACCGAGCTGGTTTCCGATGCGAGCGTCAGCACGGCCGCCGCGTCACGCAGCGTCGAGCCGAAGTCCGCCCGCGCCGTTTGTCGTGACAGATCATCTAGATCATCAATGGCGGCATTGAATGCGCGTTCTGCTCGAGCCTTGTCACCGGCCATAGCCAATGCGGCGCCAAGTTGCGCTTTCGCGATCGGTGTGCCGAAACGGCTCAGTCGAGCATCAGCATAGTAGCGCAACTCGCCAATCGGTGCCCGACCATTGCGGGCAAGAACGTAGAGAGCATAGGCTCGTTTTTCGCCCCCCTTTTTGAAGTCCGATACGTAGGACACATAGTTCTGCAGGCGCGCCAACGCCTGCCCGAAACCACGCCTGTCAACCGTGAAGCCCTTTTCACGGGCGCGCGTCAGAAAGTCTGTCACGTAGGCCGTCAGCCACATGTCCGGATTGGATGGGCTCCAGACACCGAAGGCGCCAGACGAATCCTGCATCGCGAAGACGCGGGTCAGTGACTTCTCGATCCGTGCCTTCAGGGCAGCATCGGCAGTCATCCCAACACCGACCGATAGATCATTCGAATAGAGCAACGGCAGTGCTCGACTGATGGTCTGTTCCGCGCAACCATAGGGATAGCGGTCAAGTTGCGTGAGCATTGCCGGAACATCAAGTGCCGCACCCGGGCCGACGCTGAGTGACATCCTGGCTTCGCCTGGAATGAGGTTCTTCAGCAACTCGCGGCCAAGCTTGATGTTACCGCCGGCCGGAATGGCCCTGGCAACAGAGCGTCGTACCGCACTCGCCGGCGGTTTCACATCGAGAATGTAATCCCGCTCGACGTTGAGACCGTCCGGGCCGGTGACAAAGACATCGTAGGTAACAAGGCCGAGTTCCTTCGGTTCAACTTCAAGGCGCAAGGCGTCCTTACCATCCTTGGCAAGCGCAACCTCCCGGCGCAGGACTTCAGTCGGCGCACCCGTTGAATAGGTCCGGGCGACGCGAACGCTGAGCTTGGTTTCGGGCAGCTCAATGTTGTGCAGATCGAGTTGCAGCACGGCACGATCGCCGAGTGTCAGGAACCGCGGCACGGATGCCGTTATCGCAACCTTGTCGCGCACGATGACGGATTGCGAAGATTCGCCGATCTTGTCTTCGCTCCAGGCGACCGCCATCAGGCGGACAGCGCCATTGAAGTCGGGCATGTCGAAAGATACTTCAGCGCGGCCGTCGTCTCCAACCTGAACAATACCGGAGAACAACGCGACGGTCTCCTCGACCGGTGGCGAACCGTGCATGCCGGTACTGCCATCGGCATCGCCACCACTCTTGAGCGCACCACGCTCAGCCTTCATACCGTCGATCAGGCGCCCATAGAGGTCACGGATTTCAGTACCGAGCAGCGGTTGGGCAAAGAACCATTTTGTCGGTGCAGGCGATACAAACCGCGTCAGGTTAAGCACACCGACATCGACGGCGGCGACTGTTACCCGTGCGCCTTTCGCCCCTGCCAGGCCATCGATCTGGATGGGCACCGTGAGCTTGCTTCCCGAACGTACCTTGTCTGGCGCATCAAGGCCCACTTTCAATGTGCGCTGTGCCTGGTCGAGGCCAAGCCATGCAACACCGAGCGCTCGGCCCGGCATGCGTTTCGAAGCCTTATCAAGGCTTCGATATAGGGTCGCGATCACATAGGCACCAGCACCCCAGTCCTGGCCCACCGGAATGTCGATTTCGCTATCACCGGCAGAGACATGAATATCGCGCGCCGACACCAAGCCGTTCGACAGGATCGCGATCATCGCCTTGCCGGGCGTGCGCGTTGAGATTTTCAACTTGGCCGTTTCGCCAGCCTTGTAGCTTGGCTTATCAAGCGCGACGGCAAGCATCTCCGGGCTGTCGACATCGTCTGTTGCGTACCAACCGGCATTGAAATAATAGCTCGATGCCATTGGCTGGCCGTCGACACGTTGAACGTCGAGACGGTAACGCCCCCAATCGAGTTGTTGCGCGATCTTTATTGGGGCATCAGCAGCGGCATCGAACTTGCCGTTGGCAACTTTGCGCGGATAGGTCATGGCCTCATAGGCCCATCTGCCATCTCGCTTGTACCATTGCCAGGACCGTTCAAGCCGAACCAACTCCCAGCGCAGGCCAGGCATCGCAATCTGCTGGTTCGCCGCATCAATGGCGATCAACTCGAACCGGGCCGTTTCACCTTCGCCGATGTTGTCTTCAAAGAGCGGCTTGATCCCGAGCCGCGGCTGCTCGCCATGCACCGGCATCGACACAGTGCGCTCAATCGCACGCCCACCTGATTCTTTGAGGCGCAGGACAACTTTGGCGACCAGCGGCCGCGCCGTGCGTGGAATCTTCGGCAGTGCGACGTCAACGACGGCAGTACCGTCCTTTGAGGTACGCGGCGCATTGGCAATCTCACCACGCGTCGACGTCACGATCTCGTCGGCGAGGCCAAAATGATAGCCAGGGAAATTCTTCAGACCTCCGGTCGCGGCACTGACGACAACCTCGCCGTCAATCGCAAGATCACTTGCCGGCGGGCCGTAAAGGTATTTTCCTGCCAGATTGACTTTGCCAGCTTGCGCCGGTGAGATGTGGCCGGTGACCGCTTCCAGTTTCAGCGCCAGCCGCTCGGGAACAAAGTCTTCAACCAGGAACGCTTCGCGCGCGATCGGATCCGCTTTCGGGTCCGTGTGCAAGGTCAAACGCCATGTCCCGGTCATCGCCCCGGATGCCAGCGCGAGTGTCGTCGTATGGCCGCCGAGGTCGCCGGCAGCGAGACGTATCCGACGATGCTCAACACCATCCGGCCGCAACACGATCACGGTCACCGGGACATTCGAGGCTCGTGCCTTTGCAGTCCGCACGATCGCTGACAGCTTGACCTGCTCGCCCGGCCGGTAAACACCGCGGTCGAGATAGAGATAACCATCGACGGCGCCCGGATAGGCGCGTCCCTTGACGCCCCGATCTGACAGATCGAATGCGCCGCTTGCCATATCGAGGAAGGCATAGTCACCGTCCGCACCTTGCGCAACGAGGAGAGCCGGGCGCAAGCTGCCTTCCCCCTTGCTCAGGCCGGCGTCAAAGCGTACGTAGCCGCCGGCATTGGTCTTGCCCGTTGCCAGCACTTCGTTATTCCGTGCGACCAGTTTTACCGTCGCGCCTTGCGACGGCGACGCGGTTGCGAGAGAACGAACAAATGCGTGAACACCATCGCCACCGGAATAGGCCGTCAGGCCGAGGTCGGACACAATGAACCATTGCGTTGCGAGTTCGCCGCCTGTCTGCAGCGATTTCTTGTCCGCCCACGCGACGACGGAATAAACCCCGGGTTCCAGCTTCGGTATCGCTTCGCCAACCGGCAATGCCGTCGTTACTTCCTTGTTGAGCGCGCGACGAACTTTCAGCGAGCCCCTGTAGACACTGGTGCCCTTCTTATTGCGCAGTTCCTTAAGATCCCAACGATTAAGTTGCCGTGTGATGTCACCTTCGGCGATCGTGCGCACGAGGCTACGGTCACCGATCCGAAAAATCTCAACGCCAAGTTCATCGGTGTTGATCGAAACGACCGGAATGCCGTTCTGCCCGCGGCTCGGCAGGACGTAACTGCGGCCAGTGAAACGAACGGTCGGGGAGCGGTCGCGGACGTAAATGGCGAGTTCGGCGTTCTTCGCCAGCGTCTCGCCAACTTGCGACGGGAGGCCACCACGAACGAGGACTTCATAGTTGTCCCCGTGCTTGAACCCGTTCAGGCAGAGCTCGCGCTTCTTCGCGCGCACCGTCTCGGGGCCGCGGCCATTGACGCTGACGAACTTGGCAAAATCGACGTCACCGCGTTTGAGGTCTTCGGAAAACTCGATGCACAGCTCCGGTCGCGCCATCTCATTGTTGATACGATAGTTCGTCACGCGAAAGCCGTGCGTTGCCAACAATGCCTCGTAGGAAGTTCGCGTCGTCTTTTCATCTTCCAGTGAAAGCGCTATGCGCAGCGTTTCGATGGCCGGTCGCCAGTAGGACCGGCGCTGCAACGCCTGTGAGAGCAACACCAGGGAACGTGCCCGGCTCTTGTCGGTCCGCCCCGCCTGATAAGCCCGGTAGGCCGCGGCACTTGCGTTTACCGGTGCGCGATAGCGCTCAGAACCGGAAAGTTCCTTGAGCGGAATCGACAACAGTGATTTCGAGAGCCCGTACCATGCCTGCTCGCTTTTCGGAGATGCAACAACCGCAGAAGCATATTGACGCGATGCGCCGCGCGGATCCTTGTTGCCGGCCAGCAATTTATCTCCGGCGAGCAGAAATCTTCGCGCTTTACGTTTACCCGGTTTCCAGTTTGCTTTGAGCCAAGCCTCAAATCGCTTGGCGTCACCATCCAGGCCTTTGTGCCGAAAGACTTCGGCTGCCTCAGCGGGCGTGACAGCCACCGGCAGGGCCACAGGAAGAAATGTGCCCAATAAAACCGTGAAGGCGACAAGGATGGAGCGAACCATATCAAATATCCCAGAGTTGGAAGCGGCAACAAGCGTTGCACTTGTGCTCATTCTCTAGGATTTTTAATGGCAGCGCAGAGACAGTTTCGCCGAAATTACCGTAAATTTCTGTTTGCTTCCGACAAATGCGCCTTAATCACCTGCGGCAATGGTGGTCGGGGGAAGCAAGACGTTTCCACGAACGGCGTCGGGAGTCGTTAATGCCGCGATGTGGCAGCAACGACCATCGTCGACTTGGCGCCATCGCCGGCAACGACATCATCTATGGCAGCTTCACTAGCCGGCTTCGCAAAACGCCGCGCCAGGACCTTAAGCGGTCGAGAATTGCGCCACAGGCGTTCAAACGACTTCATCGACCAGTCTGCCAATTCGGCATTGTTCCCACCAAACGTCTCAAAGGCATCACGTTCACGCGGATCGCGCCGCATGCAATCGCCCGTCCACGAGGACGTATCGCCAAGCACGAGTTGCTCATGCGCATCGAGCAGGCGGCTGTTCTGAGAGGTCCGAACGTTAAGGGAATCAATCGACGCAAAGCAGTCACTGACAACGTGCTTGCCGGGCCGGGTCAACACCACGTTAATCCGCAGATCTGAGGCATTGCCCAGGTCGTGGAGCACACGTCGTAACGCTTTGATAACGGGGCTGTCCATCGATAATGCAGTGATGCACCAATCCCCGGACAGCGAAACGCGGCCTTCTGCAATTTCGCCCAGTACAAACTGGACCATCTTGGTTTCCTTCTCCTCGCGCTTGACAACTTGCATCGCGTGAAAGGATTGACGGTTCATCTTGTATTCCCTGGGTTGTGCCGCTTAGAGGACGCCGTGCACGCCCGTCGCGTTGTCGTTACCCGTAGTAAAGCGGAGTGGAGTTAATTTTCGATTTAGGGGAGGCTTATTTTGATACCGGTTGGCAATTTTCTCCGGGCTCATGTTGGTGCCTTCCGACGGGGCGCTGAAGGAACTAGATAGTCAGACAGCGCCTCATTCGTCTGCCTGCTTGGGTGCGAAGCGGCGAGAGATTGCCCCTAATGCATCGTCGCTGAGCACATGATCAGGCGCGCCAATATTGCCTGGAGATGCGTCATCACCATCAATCTGGGCAGTGTCAAAGTCCGGAGTGATGACTTCAGCCACTATGACTTGATCACCTGCTGCAATCGCTTTTGGTTTAGGCGCGGGCTGCATCTCCATGATCCCGTGGTCCGCCTTGAAGTCGAGCGCGAGTTGGTCTTGAGCTGACGCATCCTGAAGTTGATCTGAACCTTGCGTCCCGAACGTGGTGCGCATGCCGGCCCGGACGAACTCGATTGGTTGGCCGTTCGACGTTCCGCTGATCGGAATCTGGAAATCTGCTGTTCGCTGAGTGATCCGGACGTTCATACTTGTTTCGATGCCTGGCTCCTGAACCGGCTGAGCATAAGCGTTGTCCGGCAAAACGGCTGGTTCAACGACCGGTTCTTCGATCGATTGCATCCTTGCCGCAACCGATGGCGCCTGGCTCGGCTCATATTCGGCCTGCGCGTCGGATTCGGGCTCCTCGTTCGGCGTGGCAATCGCATGCGCCAGAATATCGGTGTAGGGGACAGCATCGGCGATCGGCTTCTGCCGTACCGGTAGCGCGTAATCTGATATGGCGTCCTCAATCGGCGGCGGAGCGGGACGCGGTGGCATCAGAATGACGTTGTCGGAATCATCTCTCTTCACTCCCGGATTGGCGTCATCGCGCTCGTAAGGTGCTGGTGAATGCACGTCACTTGCCTCTACATGAGACGGCGATGTGTTGGAATTCGCCGGCAGCAAGTCAACGTCAGCCTCACTCGGACCCGCCGGCGGCTTCATATATGGCCACGACCGCGCTCGCGGATCACGTTCATCAGATTGGCGAACCCGGTCGGCATAGGGCCCGAACGCCGCCGCCATGCGTTCCGCATCGGCATCCGGATCAACGCTGGGTCGGCCATCGGTGAACGGTTCTTCGCCCAACTGGTCCTTCAACTCGGCGGTCTGAGCCCCGACCGTCGCTGCAATGATTTCGCGGGCACGCGTCTCCGCATCCTTGCCGGACACCGTCTCAGGAAGGTCGAGCTGCGGACCGGCTTCCTCCGCCTCGCGGATACGATCCGTCCGTGCCCGGCGCGCCGCGCCCATCACGGCGCCAAGGATGATGTCGGACCAGGCGCCATCCCGGAAACGATAGGTTCGGAAAGCCTGGCTGGCTGCAAACTTGCTGCCCTGGCGCCACAACTTCTTCTGGATCGTCTTGCGCGACAGCAACGGGTTGTAGACCCGTGAGAAGATCTTTTCCTTCTCAAAGCTGGCGAACAGATTGGACAGCAGATGCGCTTCCAGTTGCAGGTTCTTCACCTCGTCCGGGTTACGGTTGCGCGGCGCATCGAGCGGCACAGCGACGTAGTAATCACCGTTGAAGTCGAACACGACATGACGGAATACTTCGAACTTTTCGCGAATCTTCTGGTCGCGATGAATAGCATCGAACTTCGACAGGATCTGATAGACGGGCCCACGTTCGGCTTCCCGCATCTTCGGTACCAGGCCACCAAGACGATTCATCGGCCGGCCGATCGAAACAAGCAACAGACAAAGATCCACGAACAGCGCGATCGACAGCGGGATATAGTCACGTTGCGACAGGCCACCTTGCGACAGACCGCCAGAAGACGCGCTGGTCGGCGCTCTTCCTGAAACGGAACGCACCGCCTTCTTTTGCAACGCGCGCAACTCATCGGCCGATGGCGGCAGCTTCAAGACAAGCAACCCCTGACCTGTCGCAGTAAGCCGTCGAAATGCCTCAACCACCGCTTGCGCGCCCTCAACCGTCGCGATTTCCGGTTTGCCCAGCTCTGGCAGTTGATCGATGGCACGCACGACACCGAGCAGTGCCGACTGCAGCTGCCCGTCGGGACAGGAGAACGTACGGTTGCCGCGCCCCGTTGGGAACGTCGATCGATTCGCGCGCTCAAATAGTTCAGAACGGATCTGGCGCAGCTGCGGGTCGGTACGAAAGGCGTTGAAACTCGTGGCGGTCAGTTCCAGTTTGCGTGAAAGCGCCTGCAAGAATTTGTTGCGGGTGCCAGTTGCCTTGTCAAACGTCGATGGATCTGAACTGGAAATTTTCTTCAGGTCGCCATCGAGGGCTCTCATATCGGATTTGACTTTCGTGCTCCGGCCTTTGACGAAATTGGATGCAAACGAAAATCGCGCGGCGTCGTCGTCACGCAGACGGCGACGCGGCCCGTCACCCGGTCGCGAATTGGGGCAGGAGGCACCTCGCTCACGTTCGATGATTGCTTTCTGCTGCGAAATTCCTGTGAGTTGCTCGAGCGTGCTCTGCAGTTGATCGAGCCGTGCCGAGCCGGCCAGCAACGACGCCTGCACCTGACTGACCGCGCTTTCCGCAGAGCGGGACGCCTCCGAACGGCTTTCCAGAACTTTCCAGTAAAAACCGAAGCCAAAGCCGACCGAAATGATCGTGAGAAAAATATAGCCCGCAACGTAAGCCATTTTGACCGCGAACGGATGCGGCGCAAACATCTGATCAAGCAACCAGATGATCATCGTCATAAGCATGGCGACGGAGAAGCCGACAACGATCTTGGTGGTGAAGTCCAGGGCACCCATGTTGGCCTGGATCAACTCCAACATGCCCACGTAGGTTGCGACCCACGACAACGACCCAAGACCCAGTACAAGGAAGACTTTTTTCCAATCGCGGCGCGGTTTCCTCGGTTCAATCCAATCTTCGTCCTGTTCCGTCACGTAGCGACTCGAACGCGATACTGACTTGGAAAACATAAAAACCTGCCCGTTCCGGCCGGCCAAAACCCCTGGATGTCTCGTTACGACGAGAACGCCGCCTGACCTGAGACGAGAGGTATTGTCCGGGTTGCCTCCCCGTACGGCCGCTGGCTGCACGGTACAAGTCACTGACTAGACAGGTTTTTGGGCTGGAGTTGGCCTCGAACGGGGCCGAAGCGTGGCAATATTGTTCCCCACAGTTTTTTAATTACATCTCCGACACGAAATACAATTGACGATCACGCGCGGCGCAATTTTGCGGCGCGTGCAACTCACGCAACGCCTTGCTGGCAGTTACTGTCCTTGCAGGAAATTCTCAATCCAGCTGCGCTCTTGCTTTCCGGCCCGGGCAGTTTGGGCACCACGTCGGCGCGTAGCACCATTGCGCGCAACCGGCCGCGCCGCACGCGGTTGCAGAACCGGGTGATCCTTGGCGTGCCCCTCAAGGCTCTCGAGCAGCGAACGCAGGAGCGGGACCGCCAGCTGACTGGAATGCAGGCGGCTGGCAAACGGTTCGACCACGCTGCCCGTTCCGACAACAACGACGTAGGAGTAGGACGCGCCATTGGTGAACTGCAGCCCGCCCGTCACCCATCCGTCGATGGTCGCATGATGATTCCAGGTCACGGCTGTTCCGGTCTTGGCAATATGCAACTTCAGCCCTTTACGGCGAAACGCACACCAGTCGCGGAGGGCTTTCAACGTACCATATGAACGACGGTTGGCCTCATAGCACAGCGGCGCCTGCAACAGGCGCTTGATCATACCGCGCGCGGCCGGGCGGATAAGCTCATTCGGTACGATCCGATGCCGCTCCCGACCTTCGAAGGCCTTGCGGTTGTCCATGCTTGTGAAGTCGTACTTGGCAACAAGTGTTGGTGCCTCGACGGCCAGATGTCCGCGCCCGGTCAACGACGCGAGGATCGCAGCTGACATCTGGTGGACTTTTTGCGGCGACCCGGAAATCAAACCGCGAACCGCTGCAGTCGATGGTGGCGTTGCCGAGGCAGCATCGACTGCGGGCGGCATGTTAAAGCCGAACTGCTCGATCAGGTTACGAATCGGGCGCTGGCCGGCCTGGGCGGCGCGCCACTCGACCGGGCCATTCAGCGAACAGGCGAAGGCAACGAGCGCCTTGCGTCCGCGCCGCAAATTGCCGTTACGCCGACACGTTTCGAGACCGGCTTTCGGTGCATTGAGATCAAGATAATTCGCACTGATCCCATCGCGGCCCTGATTGGCGATCGCAATTGCAGCCAGCATCTTGCCCGTCGACGCGATCTGGCGCGGCTCGAATGCGCGAACATAATGCCCGTTCTCAGCATTCCGAGCGATTGCCGAGCCAAAGTATGGCGCCAGCTGCGAGCTTTCGAAGTATCTGACGATACGTCCATTGCGGTCCGCAGCCGCGATAACAACGTGCGGCAACTGGCGGCTCGGATCGCTACGTGCCCGGTCCGGATCAAGCGTGTAGCCAGGGTTGAGCCGTGTGCCCCATCGTTTATTGATCCGCTTCAGATCAGCCAGAACGTCCTGCTTGAATGCAAGATTGTCGCCGACATCGAGCGTCGTTGTGATACCTCGAACGTGCTGACGCCAATTATAACCGAACACCTGCTTCATCTCTTCGCGCAACCCGAAGCGCGCCGACGGCATCGACACATTCGCCCGAATCATAGGATTGGCCCGCGCCCGGTCGGCCATTTTGGGGACGTATTTCTTGAGGGACGCCTCAAGTTTTGGTTCGATCCGCGGGTCCGGCGGCCCGCCAGCCATGTTGACGAGTTCAAAAATCACATCGCGCTGCACCTGAGGATCATCGATCAGGCGCTCGGCGCAATGGCGCGCGCGCACCTCGGTGATGTACTTCCAGCGATCCAGTCGAACGTGATTTAGGCGCTCGCTCCCTTCGAGAAGAATGATCGGCTTGTTGACGGCTGACGCCAACACGAACTGCTCGGCGATCGACAGCGCTGCAGCCGTTTTGCCAAACACGATCCGACTGGTGACCTCGACGCCATGCAGCGGCGAACCGCCGGTACGTTGCGCCAGCCACAGATGGTTTGATGCCCACTGTTTGAGCGGAAGTTTGTCGCCGTTGCGGGTAAGTTCACGGTAAAGCACCGGCGCGACCCACCATTCGCGAAGTTTGCGGCCGATCTTTTCACCAATCGCCTCGCCACGCCGCGGCGGCGTCTTATAGATGACGCGCGCGAGTTGCATCGGCAGTGTCGAACCGCCAACGCCAAACCGTATCCGCCCTGAAGACAGCGACCGCTTGATGGTGGAATAGGGAATTTTCAGGACGCCGAACAAGTCGATCCCGAACGGATTGAGCAGACCGCCGATATGGCGGTCTTCGTGATAGACGAGACATTGCCAATAGCGCTCCGGAACGTCCTGCACCGGGATCGACTTATGATCCGGATGGGCCAGGTAATCACCGACCTGAATGGGCACGCTTGTGTAATTGATATCGCGGACACTATCGAGGCGCGGGTCAAACGTGCCGACGAATTCCTTGTTGGCGTCATAGATTGATGTTGCCAGCCACCGCTCGGCATCATAGCGCAGCTTTTCCGACATGTAGGCGCCGCCAACATAGCCTCGGACAGGCGCGATGACGTAGACCAGCGTGACGGCGAACACCACGTAGATCATGACTCCGGCAGCCACGTAGCGCAGCGGTCCGAGGTTCGGGTTGAACGCCACACCGATCGTGAGGGCACGCAACACCCGGTAGGGAAGAACAAAAATGAACTCCAGCAACCGCGTGAAAGTTTTCAGGAGCGTCAGCATCTCACGTCCAGATTGCGCCTCATCGCTGCACGGAGCGGGGGCTTGGATAAGCGAGATGATTTGCTAGGCTCGTTTTATGGCGGCCATGGGACGGTTCTGTGCCCCTGCCGTGATCAATGCTACGGAATATTGCAGGTCAAATTGGAGCGCCGAACCTTAAATTGGAACCATTCTGCCGAGGCGGATTTGTTTCGTGATCAAGTACGCCGACGATAGCCTGTTCAATCAACGATGCCGAACTCGGAAAACGGAATGAAGTCGACCAACTGCCCCGGCTCAACAGCAGGTATATGTTCCGGGATATCAATCAAACCATCGGCCGCCCGCAACCCGGAAATCAGACCTGAGCCATCACGCGGAAATTTCCTGACGACCATGCCGTCTTCCGTTTGCCGGGTCGTGCCGCGCCAGAACTCGCGCCGGCCAACCTTACGATTGGCGAAGGCGAAATCGGCGCGCAACGGGAAACGTCGCGGCTCACGCCAGGCAGCACCGCCCAGTTGCCGCATCAACGGCCAGACATACATGAGGAAACACACGAACACCGCCACCGGATTGCCAGGAAGCCCGACAACCGCGGTGTCTCCAATCTGCCCGAGCATCAGCGGCCGCCCCGGCTTGACGGCGATTTGCCAGAAATGGCGCGCACCGATCGCAGCCAACGCATGACTGATATGATCTTCCTCTCCCTGGCTCGCGCCGCCTGACGTAATCAGCAAGTCAAAGTTTCCAGCGGCCTGTTGCAGACGCTCGATAACAGCCTCGCGACTGTCCGGCCAAACGCCGAGATCGACCACATCAGCCGTGCAGCCGCGCGAAAGGGCGAGCAAGAGGGGCGTATTGACGTCGTGCACTTCACCAGGCTTGAGCGCGCGGCCGCCTCGCACGACTTCATCACCGGTCGCGATAATGCCGACGCGTGGCCTGCCAAAGCAGGCTACTTGCTGGATCCCGAGTGAGCTCAGTGCCGCGACATCCGGCGCCCGAACAATCTGCCCCCGCCTCAGGATCGGCGTGCCGACCTCGACATCTTCTCCGGCTTTTCGCACGTTCGCACCAGCCTTGAGACCGCCGGGCACAAAAACCTGGCCGCCATCGTCAGCGATATCGCAATCTTCTTGCATGGCCACCGTATCAAGCCCTGCTGGCACGATCGCCCCGGTGAAGATCCGGGCCGCCGAATTCGCATGAACGGCCACCGGTCCCTGACTGCCCGCCGCGGCACGTGCCTCAACAACAAATCGCGAACCGGCGGTAACGTCATAGGCCGCATGCGCAAACGCGAACCCATCGACCGCACTGTTGGTATGCCCAGGCACGGCAATTGGCGCGACGACGTCTTCGGCGAGAACCGCCCCAGCGGCTTCGCCGACCAGCATGCCTGACGTTCCGACAACCGGGGTGGTACGGGCCCGGATCAGGGCCAGAGTGGCGTCATGCGTCATTCGATCGCCATCACGCGGATCGGTGCGGAAACAGTCGTCGATGAGTTTACGAGGCATAGGTCCACGCTGATGGTGACGCCCCATGCTGCTTATTCGGCGGGCGCCAGAACAAGCGCATCATATAGCGGAATCAAAGTCCAACAACGGATGAGGACGAACAAACGCGCATCATGGATTGCGCAGGCGTCAGCCGGCCGCAATCAAAACGGCCAAGACAACCGGAAAAGACTAGAAATTAGCGAGAAGAAACAGGCCGACGCCAATGGCCGGAGCGGCCATAGCCGCCATCAACATCGCAACAATTGGTCTTGTTAACATAACGCAACCCGCACGCAAAAAGCTAAGAAGCTCAACATTCAAGCAGCCAAACCGTAGACAAATAGTCAGACAACGAACTTAACAATTATTGCACTTCGTACAATCAATACCTCGCGTTACGGACAGTTTTCCCCAGAAATCTGGCGTAGCCTACTTGACGAGTCGACGTTCTCAGCACAGCTCCGATTACAATACGCTATTAATTTCAGTGAAGTAGTGCCTCGTCTAGTTGCATCGTTAACGGCGCCATCTTGTCGTTGATCACGTTTTCGTGATTATTTCAGATCGAACAACCTCAACTGTTTCTCGTCTTGACCTTTCGTTTCCCGCGCGAGTTGCTCAATTCGGTCAAAAGGCACCTGTTCGGCCTGGATCAACGATCGTTGAGCCTTCATCGGTCGCACAAGACCTTCCTGCACCAAATGGAATTCACCGACCGTCTGTCCCGGAAGAACAACAGCCGGGTCCAAGCCGCTCTCACTTTGGAATGCAGCTTTGAGTTTGCGTAACGCCGTATCTTCACGCACGCGGCCGATGAACCATGACGTGATCTGATCGCGGGATTTGTAGTCGAGGTCGCCGGGCGATTGCGTCGCCAGCATCATACCAAGACCAGCAGAACGCGCACGTTTCAGTAGACTCTGCAGCGGCTCTGCAGTGGCCGGCTTGGCATTCGCCGGAATATAGAGATCAGCTTCATCGAACATCACGACGGCCTGCAACTCGTCATTCGGATTGCGCTGACAGAACCGCAATGCCTCCGACAGGAACTGCGAGACCCAGAATAGAATGTTCTCGTTGTCACCGAGGAAACCCGTGTAGATAACCGACAGGCGCGTGCGTCCTTCGCGAGCGTAGTCGCCAAGCCCAAGCAGGGCATCCATGCGCAGGCTCTCGCCACCGCCTTCGAACAGCGCCGTATTACGGAACCGCAAACTGTCCAGCTGCGCCACCAAATCTCGCCTGATCTTGCCTGATGGATCCATGCGCTGCGTCAGGTCAGTCAGTTCGGCATCTTCGTCCTCAAGGAACGCAATGAGATCGGACAGCGTTACTTCGTGCGCCGAGCGCGAACCGAGGATCCGCAGTGCCACCGACAAGGTGCCGGATTGCTTTTGGTGGGTGGCCGAATTCTTGAGATGCAACATATCGCCAAGTGCGGCCGAGGATAGGTTGGCAAGCAGTGTTTGCTCGTGCTCCGGCAATTCATTCATGCCGGTTGGCAGCAGTGTGATCGAAATCGGCCGCCCCGATGATCGGCCCGGCGTGTAAACTGCGACATCAATCGAGTCAGCAAGTTTTTCGCGATCCGCGACCCGGTCCGAACCATCGTAATCATCGCTGCGCCAAACTTCCGGGTTGGCGTAGCTGCACAAGTCACCCTTGCGGTCGATCAAGACGGCTGGAATACCGCGCGAGAGCAACTGCTCGATCAAACTTAGTGCAATCGTCGTCTTACCCGAACCGGAACCGCCGAGGAACGCCGCATGGCGCTTCATGATGCTTTTGTTCAGCGTAACTGCGCGGCTGGTATCGCTTTCCCGTCCCGCAAAAATACTGTTCTCGTTACCGCCGGCTTCATCCAGAATCACCGGCAGGGGCAGATTGTCGTCGTTGGCTGGCACAGTGGACGTCGGTGTCAGGTCCGAATTCCATCCGGTCCAGTCAGCCCAGGCTGACCCAGTGTTCTCCGGTGCCGGCGCGTTGTCCAAAGCTTCGCGCACGAACGATTCCATTGGAGCCGCGTCGAAATCGCTGACGATCGATGGCGGTGGGGCGGAGGCCAAAGCTGGCGCTGGCGCGGTGACGGGAGCGGCCGCCTCAGAAACGGCCGGCTTGGTGCCACCGGGCGTTGGAATGGTTTTGCCGAGCAGGTCAAGCCGCAACAATTGCATCACCGATATCAACCCGGAAACCATCCGGACCTTTTCGAACCAATCTCCGAATCCTGGATCATTGCGATGGTGCATATGGAATTCGCGGATTGCGAGCATGCGTTCCCACTCAGGGATCGGCACCAGAACGGCACGCCCACCGGCATCGCGGAATTTGCGATACGCCTGCGCGGTTTGGTTCTTCTTGTTCGGCGGAAAATCACTGGCGCGCAACATGAAGCACGTGCGCCCTTGCATCGTCGCCAGCACCTTGTCGAGTTGGCGTTTCAAACCGCCGCCCTGTGTCGGCCGGTTGCAAAGATAGACACGCGCCTCGTAGCTATGGCCGGTCGGGTGTCTGACCAGCATGTCAATTACCGGCATGTCGTCGGCAATTTCCGGACGCGTAACGGTGACGTGCAGTTCACCGCCCCATTCAGTCGAGGCGAGCGTCAGTGCATTGCCCAGAACATCGAGCAGATCCTGGTCGTCGGAGGGAATTTCAGCTTCCGAACTGTTGCAGAACCGATCCCACATTTCCCGATAGTCAACCTGCAACGCGCTGACGTTGGCCGGCTCGTCATTATCCGGGGCAAAGCCAAGTGCCGACGCCAGAGTGGAGATGAAACCGGTCGGTGTATCGTCGTCGTCGGCCGGCGCATCATCGCCGTTCGCACGCACCCGGTTCTGTGCATGTTCGAGCAGTCGCCTGGTCGACAAACCAGCAAATTCTTCGAAGAACTCCGGCCCGAAAAACGAAGCTGAATCGGGATAACTCGGACCGTCAGAATGCTGCAGCGCTTCGTGTTCCAGGCGCTTACCAATGATCAGGCGGGCCTCTTCGGCCGTGCGGTTTTCGTAAAGGGCAACAGGACCAGCCTTCTCGATGCGGTCGATATAAGACTGGTGCAGGACGGCGCGCGCCTGCCCATAAAATTCCTCCAGCACCGAGATGATAATGATGCTGCTCGGCACCCGGTTCGCGATCTGCATCAGGTTGCCGACCGCCTTCGTGAAGCGATCCTCCGGGTCTTCGAAATTGCGCAGGTCCTCGACCTGATCAATGCAGAACACCATCGCAGATTGCTCAACCGTCCAGATGATCTTGCCAAGGGCTTCGACAATCTCGAAAGCACGGCCGTCACCGGAATTGGGATCAAGCGCCCGCACAGAGCGGTGACTGAGCTCATTGAGCTCGCGCCCGAACAGATACTGGCGGACGCGCTGATCAATCCGTGGGTCGCAGCGCTGCAGATATAACAGGGCGCGAATGATGTTAACGTCGAGTTCCTGGTCGGCAAACGCATCGCTGATCAGGATGTCATCGGCCAGGTCCAAAACCAAGTGTGCGAGCTCCTCCTCGCCGAGATCGCCTTCTCGCAGTTTTTCGATTTCACCTTCGGGTAGCGCCGCGTCAACCAACCGCCGCGTCAACCGGGACAGACCACTTTCACCGCTGCCATCCGGATCATAGGGCTTCTCCAGCGAGTTGATGAGACGGCGGAGAAAATAGTCGGCATAGTTGCCAACATCCGGCGTCATTTGCGCGTAACCGAAATAGGCCTTGCCATCGCGGTGTGCCTTGGTGCGCAGGGCGCGCACAAGGTGGGTTTTGCCGGCGCCGGACTGACCGTGAAACAGCAAAATCCGCGCCTGCGTCGCGCCTCGCCCACTGTTGTTCGACGTCACAGTATCAAGCAGATCGTAGAATTTCCGACGCGCCTTGAGGTGCACCTCTTCGACATCGACCGGGTCGGCCTGCCAAACATCGTCCTCCCACGTGATCGAATGCTCGAACGCGGCAGCGAAACTGTCCGGATACCCAATCTCTTCGGCGGCAGAGGTCATGTATTAATCACCCGGATCAGCTCCGGACCCTTGCAACTTAGTTTTCTACGCGAATGTAGTGCCAGACGGTGTTTTTGTAGGCGATCGCGGAGTCCTGAACGTCTTTCAGGGTCTCTTTGTTCTTGATGTCAGCCGAGCCAAGGATGACGTGCCCAGTGCGATGCGCTTCGGCCAGCATGCTCTTGAACTCGATGTCGCTCAGCCCCCATTCCGGCTGAGCTTCGGCCGTCGCCCGCCAGACATGCGCAATCAGCGCTTTGCGATTGCCCGGCCAGCCTTCCGCGCAGGTATCGGCGTGCGCCAGTATGATCCGCGCAAACCCTTCGAGATCCGGCCGGCTCGCTGCCGCCGGACGCAATGGCACGGCGACCTTGGGCGCTTTCGGCTCAACAGGAATTTCCGCGGGCACCGCAATGGCTGGACGCGCCGGCGCGCTCGCGGATTGAACGACTTGCACGCCGCCGAGCCGCTCCGTTACGTACTTGCGCAGGATGGCCAGCCGCAGTGAGTTGGGATCACTCTGGCTGGCACCGACAACTTCCGTCGCCAGCGCCGCAATCAGGCGCGTATCTGTTCCGAAATCACGTGGCCGACGCGCCAATTGCCCCGCGAGAAGCCTGCTCGCCTTGACGCTGAGGCCACGACCGGCATCAAGCCCACCCTTGATCTTGTTGCCAAACGCACGTTCGAGCGCGACCACGGCCAATGCCATTCGCAAGCGCGATGAGCCGAGCACACGCTTGCCGCCGACATTGAATGCACGCTGCAAAATCAGCGAACGCAACCCATCCGGACGGCCGAGCGCCTTGACAGTGGCAGGCTCCGCCGAAATCCCGAGGGCAAGCGCCACCAAGCGCGAATCTCGAATGGCTGGCCAGTTCGGCGGAAGCTTGCGCCCGCCGAGCCGCTCGGCGACGTCTGCGTCCCCCGCCTCGGTCAACCGGAACCGGCCCCGGCTGCCATTAATCAGCCCATCAGCCTCAATGCTTTCCAGTGCACGATCCACCCCCGTCCGCAATTCCGAAGGTGACAGTCGATGCGAGGTAAGGGCCGCCAGATCGCGCACGAGATCGGCTCGCGTGGCGCCATTATCGGCCGCCATTCGCACCAACACCAGCTCTTCAAGCACACCCATGGGCGCGGCCGGACGGACATCGATCGCGACGGCGCTAACGGCACCGCTCATGACATCACTCCTCGATAACGACGGCATCGTCTCTCGAAGTGTACATACTTGAGAGGATGCAGTGGACAACTGCCGGACGCGCGAATCACCGGGGACAACGGCGATACTGTCGTGATTTGCCCAAATTTGTCCAATCACGAGGTGCCGGAATCGACTGTTACCGACAGTTTAGCGGCAATTAAGTATGTGTTTTCAGCGGACTGCCAATACCTTGCCATCCCGGTGCCGCACTCGTGCCAAGGTTTTGCGGTGCTTACTTTTGACGGGGAACGGGCCCGGTATTTCAGATTGACGTAAGCAAAAACGAATCAGCGTTAACACGCCCTTAACACAGTTGGGGAATCCTAAGCGGTAGTTCGGGCCCTTGTTGGGTCTATTGGGAGTTCTAGTATGTATCGCGTAATCCTGGCGGCCCTGGCTGCTACGGCCGTGGCTGGCTGTAGTCTTGGGACGCAGTCACTACCCCTCAATCTGACGAGCGCTCCGGCCACGAAGATTGACCCCAACTTCGTCAGCGGCAGCAGTCTCGGCGACTATGCCGGCGCCTCTTCGACCGGCAACAGATCTATTGCATCAGGTGCTGCCACGGCTTCGGCCTCTACTGCCGGGAAACAACGCACAGCAATGCTGAGCGATCGGGCACCGAAAAGCAGCACGAAAAAAGCCCCAGCCGGCGCGCTGGCTGATCGCAACTACCAGAAAACGCGCCTGAACGTCGCCCAGGCCCGGGCGATGATCAACGATTATCGCAAAAAGAACGGCTTGCAGCCCCTGTCAATTGACCCGCAACTCACGCGCGCGGCCAAGGCCCATTCGCGGGATCTCGCAAAATGGGATCGCATTTCGCACTACGGTTCGGATGGTTCCAATCCCTGGGACAGGGTCCGGCGCGCGGGATACAAGGCGCGGCTTGCTGCCGAAAACGTCGGCACCGGCCAGGCGACGTTGAAGGAAGTCTTCGCCGGCTGGAAAAAATCGCCGGGGCACAACAAGAACCTGCTGCTGAAAGACGCCAAGAACATGGGAATTGCCCTCGTCCACGACGGCAAAACCGAGTTCAAAACCTTCTGGACCCTCGTGCTCGGATCGAAAACCTGATCACGCTTTGAGCGATGGCGCAGCCTGGAATGCAGTTCGCGCACCGATCCTGCTTGAGACCATGTCACCGACGCCCTATCCTCTTCGATCACATCATAAGGACAGGGCGTCATGGCGTACGAGATCGGACTGCTTATCTTTCCCGACATCACACAGCTCGACATGACAGGGCCGTATGAAGTCTTCATCAAATTTCCAGATGCTCGCGTCCACTTGATTTGGAAAACGCTGGATCCGATTACGGCCGGCGGCGGCATGCGGATTCTGCCAACAACGACATTTGCGGACTGCCCGCCGCTTGATATCATCTGCGTGCCCGGCGGCGCCGGCATGAACCCGCTGCTGGGCGACGCGGAAACGCTGGCCTTTGTGCGCGCGCAAGCGCAAGCAGCCCAATTTGTCACCTCGGTCTGCACGGGTTCGCTGGTGCTCGGGGCGGCCGGCCTGCTGAAAGGCAAGCATGCGACGACACACTGGATGTCGCACGACATGCTCAGCGAATTCGGCGCCATCCCGGTGCAGGAACGTGTCGTCCGCGATGGCAACATTTTCACAGGTGGCGGCGTCACCGCCGGCATTGATTTCGCGCTGGCGCTCGCCGCCGAAGTGGCCGGCCCGGAAGCCGCCAAGAAAATTCAACTCGGCATCGAATACAACCCGGCACCACCGTTCGATTCCGGTTCACCGGCAGGCGCAAGCGGCGAACTTGTCGACGCCGTCGTCACAGCAAGCTCTGCCCGGCAAACCGAACGCCTCGCCGCCGTACAGGCCGCCGCCGCCAAGATTTAGGCCGCAGACACTTGCTATGCAATTGGCTCCCATGGCGTACCGATCCGGTCGAGTGAGACGAACCGCTTGAGGTCGCCGCGACCGAGCGGGCCGAAGTTGCCCATCGGGTATCCGATCGGCAGGATCGCATAGGATAGATAACCGGGCGGCAGTTGCAGGGCCTTATCGGCCTCTTCGGCATAAACCATGTGACGCGTCGTCAGGCTGGCACCGAGGCCGAGGGCGCGGGCTGCGAGCAACATGTTCTGCACCGCCGGATAGATCGATGCACCTGACATTCGCCCCGGTTGACCGTCGCCGTGATTGAGGCAGGCAACGATCCACACGGGCGCCTCATGGTAGTGATCCGTGAGGTATTCGACCGCCTGGTGCTGGCGGTTGTACTTTGCAACATCTGACCCGGGCGGCGGCGGGCTTGACGCATATCGCGGCCCGATGACCTCGTCAAAAGCGCGCTTGTAGATGACCTGCACGGCCTTCTTGATCGCCATGTCCTTGACGACAACGAAATGCCAGGTCTGGTTGTTGCCGCCGTTCGGTGCCTTGATGCCGGCCTCGAGAATTTTGACGACCATATCATCCGGCACCGGATCGGGCTTGAGACGACGCATGGTGCGGGTGGTATGGATAATGTCGAAGACGTCTTTCGAGGCAAGGTCGATCGGTGTGGTCATGGCGGGCTCCTGGAATGGCGGCGAGTGTGTCAGCATAGCGCGACCGTGCCGCTATGCCAGCCTCGGCGCGCGCATGATGCAGATTAGGATGCAGCGCAGCGGCCACCTGACAGCAGAGCGAGGAGCGCGATCGTGCGTCCATTTCGATGGGACATTGCCAGACGCGAGCAACTTGGCGGCTTGATTGCCGACATACCGCGCCGGAACCTGAACCGCGATGGTTATTTGGCAGAAATCCGCCAGACAGCGGCGCGCATCCTGGCGTTTGCTGACAGTGCCGATCTCGTGTTTGTCGGCCGCACACCGGAGAATTTCTTTGATTATCTGAGCGGGGCCTTCGACGCCGTCGAGGACGCACCAGCACTCCATCTCATACAATTCTCGCTTCGCTGGGCCGGAGATGCGGGCGTTCGAGCCATGCCGGAGGACAAGCTCGAAGGGTTTTTCGACTACCTGACGCAAAACAAGCTTGATGCCACAGCGGTCAGTCGTGCACCGGCGCCGCTCGCGCTAGTCGATTTTGTTTCGGAAGGCGGCACGATGCAGAACCTAGTCGAGCTGCTGCAACTGCAAGCCGAACGCCAGGCCGCAGACTGGAATGCCGTGCAGCGGCGGCTGCGAATCATCGGGCTCAGGGTGCGCACGCACAACAGCCCCAATACGTGGCGCTGGCAGCAACATCAGGACTGGCTGCACCTGATCCCGGATACCGTGATCAAGAATGTCTCGGCGCCGGGCCGGCTGCTCTATCATATCGCCAATACGCAGGACAAGGTAACGCACGCCTTCCATCCGGGCCGTTGGGACCTTGATGCCGACGCGCCGCCGGAAGTGTCGAACGCGCAGCGTACGGCTCTGGCGTCCGCGGTGCAGCTGTACGACACGGGACGATCACGCGAGGAGCGCAGCCGGCTGGCTGCCGAAATCGCCGCATTGCCCGAGATGAAACAGGCCGCGACGCGGCGTATTGTGAGCCGGTTGAAGCGGGGCTAGGGCGGATTCCGCCTGAGAGCAAGGCGATAACCGCACACCGCACGTGCCGGGACCCAAACGCAAAAACGCCCCACGTGCAGAGCACATGGGGCGTTTTCGAAAACATATTCAAGAAGAGTGTCTTTGTTCTGAACGTCAAATGTCTGTCGTTCAGTTTTTCTTACGGCTTGGTATACCTGGCAACGACCTACTCTCCCGC
>JAGDYV010000060.1:0-12321 GCA_049116495.1 Hyphomicrobiaceae bacterium
TGCAGTAGACACAGCGAAAGTCGCAGCGATCCGTGACGGACACCCGCAGATACGTGACGGCGCGGCCGAATGGGTCAATCATCTCCGTCGCTGGACGTTCGGCCAAAGCGACGGTAGAGCCAGTAGTTGAGGTCATATTCAGGTAATCTCGATATCTGTCGGCCGGCGATGCCGCCTTGCCAGGCGGCCCGCATGCTGTCGGCGAAAGCGTCTGCCTGAATGTAGTGCAACCGGAGCCGAGCGCCAAGGGATGCGTGCCAATGAATGTTATCGCGATTGCAATGGAACGTCCGGATCAGCCCGACGTAATAGATTTACTTGGCGCATCGGATCGCTATCACGCCGCACTTTACCCCGCGGCAAGCAACCATCTCGTCGACGTGGCCAGTTTGCTTGCTGGCAATGTACGTTTCTTCGTTGCCCGTGACGCTGAAAGCCGGGCGGTTGGCTGTGGCGGCGTCCTGCTTGCCGAGGCGTGCGGAACTGTGACCGCGGAGCTCAAGCGCATGTGGGTTGACCCGAGCGTACGCGGTGTCGGCCTGGGACGGCGCCTGCTTGCCCATTTGGAAGGTGCCGCCGCCGAACAAGGCGCGACGTTGTTCCGGCTCGAGACGGGTATCCGTCAACCGAAGGCGATCGCCTTGTATCGTGCAGCTGGCTACGCGGAACGCCAACCGTTCGGGCACTATACGGCGGACCCGTTAAGCCTGTTCATGGAAAAGGCCGCACCGATCCAATCGGCTTGATCCGCTACCGATTGGCGACCAGATCCTGCAACTGCCCCGGCGTGAGATAACCGGTTTCGCGGGCGCCTGCATTTCGTTGAAAGTCACGAATGGCAGTGCGGGTCAGCTCACCGAAAATCGCGTCGATCGGACCATTGTAGAAGCCTTTCGATTTCAAGATACGCTGGATGACCCTGCGTTGACCACGCCCGAGCAGCGCTTCAACGACCTGCAGCGATTGGATGTTGGGAGCTGGATCAGCTGGCGGCGCGGGTGCGGCTGTGACGGGTTGGGCCGGTTGCGCCGCGGCCGCTTTTTCAGCCGCGGCCGCCTTTTCGTCTGCTGCCTTCTTGGCAGCGGCGCGAACGGCGGCGAGTTCACGTTTGGCTTTGGCCTCGGCCGTTGCCCTGGCTTCCGCGGCTTCGCGCTTTGCTGAAGCGGCGGCTGCCGCAAGTTCACGTTTGGCACGGGCCTCTGCATCCCGGGCACGTTTTTCCGCCAGTCTGGCCCGCTCGACGGCCTGGTTTAGGCGCTTTTCTGCGAGTTCTCGAGCTTTGCGTTCGGCGTCGTCGCGCGTTGCCGTCGCTGCTGTCGGCTTCGTCGCCACCGGTTTCGGCTTCGCGAGATCCTGCGACAGGTTGCGATCACCAATCCCCCCGATGACAAGCCCCGCGCCGCCGGCTGAAGCCGTCGAAACCAGGGCCGCGAGCATCATCGGCTTTTCTTTGGCGACATCCACCAGGTCCTTCATTACCTGCACGGAGACACTTTCGACACGGGAAACCGGAATCTTGCTCGACGTTGAGAACGTGGCGACGATGTTGTCGGGCGGCGGCTTGGCAAAGGACGGCTGCGAGCTGACACCGGCGATGGTTGACGGGATATCCGGCACGGACATGACCATCAAAAATGCGCCGGCCTTCGCCCGGTGTGCGATATCGGCAAGATTGGCAACGGAAAGGCCACGCGAGAAAAGGTCAGTTGCTCGCCGTACACGGGCGTTTGTCGGCAGAAAGAAGGACTGATTGCGATAGGTGGCGAAATGGCCGGAGGCAATAATCAGCGCGAAGTCTGCGGCTTCGGCTTTGCGTGAGAACTCGCTCAGCGCGGCGCGGGCTGCCGCGTTGCCCGGGTCGGCTGCAAGCATGACATCGAAACCCTGGTCGCGCAGGGCCTGTTCCAATGCCTTGTTTTGCGCGACCGTGACGGTCGATGCCTTGAAGTGCTGATACTTCTCAGCAGCCAACAATAACGCAATGCGTCCTTCGGCTGACGCCGGCGAAATGGTCGCCAGGGTGATCCAGGTCACAGCAAGCAATCCTGCAGTGGTATACATCGCTGCATGACCAATCATTTTCGCCACACTGCGGACGATCGGGCGATTGGCATTATTCTGGCAAATCGGTCGGATAGCTGATTGTCGGTCAAAACTTGGATTAGCATGCGCGTTCATGTTGGGGTTTGCTCCTAAGTGAGCTAAAAATCGACGTGGTGTTCGGCGCATCGGGAAATTGAACAAAGCGGGAGTATCCCTAATGGGTTTACGGCTCAAGTTTAACGTCATTCTAGCTTTAACCCTAGTCCTTGGTCTGATCGCCTCGTCAATCATTTTCTGGCAGGTCGCGGAAAGCAACGCGCGCGAGCAGTTGCACTCGCAGATCTCGGTGCTGCGTGCGCAGGCATTGGCCGTCAGGCGCTACACCTCGGAAGAGATCAAACCGCTGCTGGTCGAACAGTCGAATGTTCAGTTTTTGCCGCAGATCGTGCCGTCGTTCTCCGCCCAAACCGCTTTCGCCAACTTCCGCGATCGCTATCCTAACTTTTTTTACAAGGAAGCCGCACTCAACCCGACCAACCCTTCCGATAAGGCGACGCCTTGGGAGGAACGTTTGATCAAGCAACTGCGTGCTGATCCCAGTCTGAAAGAACTGGTCGAGATACGCTCTACCCCACAAGGAGAGCAGTACACGGTTGCCTTTCCGTTGCAGATCAAGTCCGAAGGCTGTCTGACCTGTCATTCGACGCCGGACCGAGCCCCAAGATCAATGGTCGCGCTCTACGGTGAGAAGAATGGGTTCGGTTGGAAGATGAATGAGATCATCGGTGCACAGATCCTGTCGGTGCCGCTCAGTGTTTCCCGCCAGCAAATCTGGGACAACTTGGTCGTTTTGATCGGTGCGATGTCGGCAATATTCCTTGTGCTGATGATTCTGTTGAACGTTCTTCTCAGCCGCCTGGTCATCACGCCGGTCACGCAGATGTCGAAAATCGCCGAGGCGGTCAGTATGGGTGATAATTCTCAGGCTGAGTACACACTGGAGAGTTCGGACGAGATTGGTTCACTGTCGAAATCGTTCAACCGGATGCGACGCAGTCTCGATAACGCTATGAAAATGCTGGAAAGTTGATGAAATCTTAATCAAAGAATGATCCTATTTTGAGATGAGGTGACGCATAGAGGAGTTATCGACCAGCATTGGTAATGCGGCCTGAACTTTGCGGATTCGCCTTGGATCGGTTAGGTTTATGCTAAGGTTTTCAAGTCGCTAAACCCTTTGAAGGGGAGGTGCGGTGCGTTAATTGCATGAATAGCGTAAGGTCGAGATGAAATCGTCCGATAGCGAACACTCTGACCGAGCTTGATTTCATGGACGACTAAAGGAACGGCGCGGATGAGCTCTGAACAGACCGAAGGCGCCCTCGGCGGTCTGTCGAGTGAGCCTCAAGCATTTAAACAGCCGGCCCGGGTCGGCAAGTATCGCGTGGATGGCATCATCGGCCGCGGCGCGGTAGGCATTGTATATCGCGGCCATGACGAGCAGATCGACCGCCCGCTTGCGATCAAGACTTTGCGCCAAGACGTGTTAACCAATGTTGCGGACCGGGATAACCTTTTGCAGCGGTTCGCAGCAGAGGCACGCTCCGCCGGCCGCTGCCTGCATCCCAACATCGTCACGGTATTCGACTATGCCGAGCAGGACGGTTCGCCATACATCATTATGGAGCATGTCGATGCCGGCACGCTCGAAAACGTCATCAGTTCCGGTACCATGTTGCCGATCCGCCAGGTTGGCGAGATCATGGCGCAGTTGCTGTTCGCGCTCGACCATGCCCATTCCAAAGGTGTCGTCCATCGCGACGTGAAACCAGCAAATATTTTGTGTCCGTCCGCAACCTCGATCAAGGTGACGGATTTTGGTGTGGCACGCTTTGATTCGCTCGGTTTGACCAATCCAAACGGTATCGGTGCGATCGGTACGCCCAACTACATGTCGCCTGAACAGTTTCTAGGGCGCCCGGTAGATGGCCGAGCAGACCTGTTTTCTGCGGGCGTTATCCTGTTTCAATTGCTGGCCGGCGCGAAACCGTTCGTTGCCAACGACATCGCTGAGCTGATGCGCAAGCTGCTTAACGAGTCGCCACCGCATATCGCGACCTTGCGGCCGGGCAATTTCGAGCAACTCAATACGGTTGTGCAACGCGCCCTTGCCCGTAACCCTGATGACCGGTTCCAATCCGCTGGTGAATTCATCGACGCTTTGAACGCGGCGATTGAGGCAACCGCAAGCGATAACAGTCCGCCGCTTGATCTTACCAAGATCTCCTCCAGCAACGCGGCTTCTTCAGGGTCTCATACCGGTGGTGGGTCGACGACGGGGGCGACCAACCCGGCCGACCTTTCACAAACCATGTCCGCTAAGCTGATGCCCTCGACGCTTGGCGCCGTCGAGGCTGCGCTGGCCAAGTCGATCGGCCCGATCGCACGCGTCGTGGTGCGCAAGGCATCGCTGCAGTCGACTGACCCGGACATGCTGCTGACATCACTTTCTGATCAGATCCCGATCGAATCCGAAGCGTCCAAGTTCCGTAAGGAAGCGGAACAGAGCATTCGCGCCGATCAGGGAGTTGCTGCCGTGCAGCTTGATGCGTTGATATCCAATATGGACATTCAGGTTGCCAGTGAAGCGCTTGTGCCACTGGTCGGGCCTGTTGCGGGTGTACTTGCGAAACGCCTGGCGCAGAGCGCTATTGGCCACGAAGACTATTTTCGGCGTCTTGCCGATTCGATACCCGATGAGGATCAACGCGTCGTGTTTCTGGCCAAGATGCAGAAACACATGCCAGGAGCTGGCTGATGGCTGCGTCGGATTCTGGCGGCGGCCAGGGCAGTGTTGGCTCTGGTGTGGGTCGGTCAACACCAACACCACAGCGACGGCGCAGTCTCCGGGCTGTGTTTGCGGCGGACATCGCCGGTTTCAGCGGCCGCATGTCGCTCAACGAGACCAATACCGTCAATGCCCTGAGCGAAATTCGTGTCGTCGGCCGCCGCGAGCTGGAAAAGTACGATGGCTGGCTTTTCGGTATGCCCGGTGATGGTTTGTTTGCGACATTTGAAAGCGCGGTCAACGCGGTCCAGTGCGCGCTGGAAGTACAACTCGACCTTGCCAATCGCCCGCACCTTCAGGAAACGCCACTGCGCATCGGGATTCATCTCGGTGAGGTCATCATCGAGGATGACCTGCCCTACGGCGAGACGTTGAACATTGCTGCGCGCCTGGAATCTCTGGCAGATCCGGGCGGCATTCTTGTATCTGGTACTGTCATGGATGCTGTATCGGCGAGAGTCTCAGCGACCTTCGAAGATCGCGGTGTTCCGATCCTGAAGAATATTCCCCGGCGCATCCCAACTTATGCGGTCAAGCCGCCGCCGGCGCGCTCACCGACGGATCAGACTCAATCCGGACTGTCCAACCTCGACCGCACGACCCGGCTGGATCGCGACGCCATTAGGCAGATCCTGGAGGGCCACGTCGATGCTGGTCGGCAGGTTTCCGGGGCTGGGTCGCCACCGCCTGTCGGAGCCGCGCCGGCGGTGCCACCGGTCGATGCTCCCGCGCCCGCAAATATACCGGACCCTGGCCCCGTTCCGAGTGCGTCGCCGGCGCCGCCTGCTGCGCGCACGACTTCACCGGTCGACCAGCCGCGTCCTGCCGATCCGCCAGTTTCGATCAATGAAGCAGCGGCACCGCAATCGCCAAATGCTATGCCTATGGCCGAGGGTGAGCGTCCGCCGCCGCCTGTCGCGCCGCCGCCTGAACCCGAGCCCACGGCAGCACCATTGCACCCGATGGCGGGCATGCTGGACACGACTGTGCCATTGCTGCCAGCAGATCCGGATCCGTTGGAACCGCCGCCGCCTGCGCCGTCTGAGAACACAACCGAGGCCTCGGCTCCGATCGAACCGCAGACAGATGCGTCCGCCTTGCGACGCCCGACCCTGTCGGAGAAACTTGCCCAACTGCCAACACCGGTGGCGGAAGAGCCTGATCTTGCAACACCGGCTGTGACATCCAACGAACCCCTTGCGCCGTTGATCGCGGAATCACCGCTTGAAAAGACGCTGCCGCCGGCGACACCGGTTCCAAGCGCTCCGGCTGAAGGTCGTGCCACGCCGCCGTCGATTGCATTCTTGGATGAGATTACCAAGGCGCTTGCCGTGCACGTCGGTCCGTTCGCGAAGCTCATCGTGAATCGTGAGATGAAGACCAACCCAAATGTTTTCGAATTGATTTCCAAGCTCGAAGAACACATTCCAAACGACGACGAGCGATTGGTCTTCCGTGTTCGGGCATCGCACATTAACGAAAAATAGTAGAGCCGGCGTCCCTCTGGGATAGGCGGTTAAGCGCTGTCTGCCGACGCCGCAGAGCGCTGTCATAATCGGCTTGTTCCCCATTTTTTCTGACATCGACGCGCAGCGCTCTATGGCCGGGTTAAGCAAGTTTTTTTGCAATTTTTTGTGCCTGTGACGTGCCTCACAGCCACCAGCGGGGGGTTCTCGTAGGTTGAGTTCATCGCCGGGGCACACAGCGCTCCCAAGCGGCAAACTTCAAACCGAGCTGAAACAGAAACCAACCTCAAACCACACACCCCTCATAGGAGAATTCAAAATGTCTACACCTTACGCAAGCTGGATGCAGTCCTGGTCGTCACTTGTCGATGCAAGCCTCGAAGTTAACACGGGCGAGCAGACTCAGAACGTCACTGCCTTTAACGGCGCTGGCAACATCAACGTTGGTGACTTCACGGTTGCTGCTTCGCAGAACGTTGGCGACGTCGAAATCCCAGGCATCTCGCCGCTTCTCGACGCTTCTACCGACATCAACACCGGTATCCAGGAGCAGAACATCACGGCATTCAACGGTGCTGGCAATGTCAACCTGGGCAACTTCACTGCGATTGCTGAGCAGAACGTCGGTGACGTTGAGCTTGGTGGTGGTGCAGGCCCGCTGGCCGATCTGTCTTACGAAGACAACTTCGGTGCCCAGACTCAGAACGTTACGGCGTTCAACGGCGCTGGCAACATCAACGCAGGTGACTTCACGGTTGCTGCTTCGCAGAACGTTGGTGACGTTGAAATGCCATCCACTTCGGCACTCCTTGACGGTTCGACTGACATCAACACCGGTGTTCAGACGCAGAACGTTACGGCGTTCAACGGTGCTGGAAACGTCAACGGTGGTAACTTCACTGTTGTTGCTGACCAGAACGTCGGCGACACGGAAGTTCCAAGCTACGACGACATGGGCATGTAAGCCGATCTCTCCCGCACCCTTCCCGGGTGCGGGAGATTTCTTTAATGTTCATTCAAATCAATAAGTTATTCATCTTCCCCAAACTCAGCAATTTCCTCCAGACGATCCTGATCCTGGACCGTGATCTTGCCCCTGCTCTGGATCAGAAGGCCTTCATCCGACCATCGGTTGAGAATCTTGTTAAGGCTCTCGCGCGACATGTGTGTCCATCGCGCCAACTCACCCTGGGTGAGATTGATCGACAATTGCATGCCATCAGCGGTCTCGACGCCATAGTCATTCACCAGGTGAAGCAACATGCGTGACAGCCGTTCCGGTGCACTGCGTAACGCCGAATCTTCCATGCGCGCGCTAACCCATCGCAGCCGTTCGCAAAGGAAGTTGATGACATTGCGCGCCAGTTGCGGATCCCGTTCCAGGGCATTGTCGAAGGCGCCGCGCGAAATGGCGTGCAATTCGACACCATCGAGGGCTGACGCGCCGGCGGTTCGTTCGCTGCCGTCGAGCAGGCCGATTTCACCGAAAATCGTGCCCGGGCCCAGCACGTTCAGGGTAACTTCCGCACCTGCCGCTGAGACCGTCCAAATCCGAATTCGGCCCTTTTCGACGAGATACATCGAGTCCGACGGGTCGCCAGCGCTGAACAACAATTCGGCTTTCGACAGCTTGCGGGTGCGCATTTGCTGGCGCAGGCCATCCAGGGTCGGCTCCGCCAAACCATCAAATAATTCTATTTTTTCAATCATTTAGATTGCCCTGCCAATATCGCCCGCGCGCGCTGACGCCGGTATCCTGCCGCTTGGGCCAAGTATCCAGTGTCCGGGCGCCACGGTCCAGAAAGTTTTTTCAAGAAACTTTATCGGTGTGACGCAATTCACTGAGCGCCTGGAAGTATCGCAATAAAAATAGCGTCAGTTGCTGAAAGGCCAGGCACACGGCACGGCTCAGGCAAGCCCCGAAACCAGAGTGATCAGACCCGCACCAAACCCCCATGGGCGGCGATAGAGCAAGGAGAAGACCAATGAAAGATCGTCGCGGACACGGCAATCAAGCCTACCTGAGCCAGACGGAAGATACCGACATGACGCCCTCCAAAGGCGGCTACATGCCGGCCGTGGAAGAAGGCGGCAGCATCGGTGCGGCACCAACGCCGATTTCATCGACGCCGGAGAAAACCCCGGAACCGGCGCCAGAGCCTGCCGATGCTTCGGCATCGGCGAGCCCGTCGGCACCTTCGGCAGCGGCGTCCGCAGCCGAAATGATGCCCGATATGGACGGGCAGGACCAGGGCGGCTCACCGTCTTATGGCTCGCCTTCCAGCCCAAGTGCTCCGACCGCTGATGCACCAACTGTTGATGCGCCAATGCCAACCGCTTCGGCAGGCGGCACGGCAGCATCTGCAAGCGCCCCGATGGCCTCGGGCGGCGGTGCGCCGGCGAACAGCTATGCCGGTGATGACATGGGTTGGGATGCCGCCGCATTCGCCGAAGCCGGCGGCTACGATGCCGTCCTGACAGGCGCGATGCCTCCTGGCATGTGCCCGGGCCAAGGCGACGGGCAGGACATCTTCATCTTCATCGATGAGCTCAATGTCGACATCATCAACAACACGCTGATCCAGGAAACGGAAATCAACCTGATCGCTGATGACGGCAGTGTGATTGATATCGGCGGTGACTTCACGGCAATCCAGACGCAGGAAAGTCTTATCCAGGACGGCCCGATCCCTGGTGCAACCGGCCCGGCCGATGCTGCGTTCATCCCGCAGGAAACGCCCTTCATCGAGGCCGATGCCGGCATGGCGTAACCAAAGGCGCCATACGGCGACACGTTGCCGATGGCGTTTCCACTGCACATCCAAAACGCCAACGACGGTCCGGAACACCCGGGCCGTCACACCTGTCCGGTAAAATGTTTCGACTTTGGCATCAAATGGCTGACATAGACCGGTTTTTGTCAGCGGTCAGACATTGGGACTCCGCTTTGAGAATTCCCTGCACGTTGCGACAATCGCGTCGCCGGAAATCTGCGTCAGCAGATTATCCGGTGCCTTTCACGATCGTGGTTGGCACGGCCTCGAGCCGATTGCAGATGCGAAAGACCCCGGCTCGCGCGGCGGATGGCAACCTGTGCCGTACCGCCGACTATTGGCCGCCGCTTGGCCTGGGGCGCAAGACGTTGGGAAACGGCTCTTGGCAAAAGGGTACCTTGGCGAAACTCTGCGAGGATTCCCCTGACAGCCGCGCGTAGGCACACGACTTTCCGGAGAAAGTCGACGCAACGATTCGCGATGCATTTCGTTGCCCATGTGGTCATCGCCGCCCGAGCGCACGGCTGTCCGGGTAAGCCTCGGCGTTACGGCATGCCATTAACCGTCGCCTCCGTTCCCTTATTGCCGCGCAGGCGGAAATCCAGACAAACCACCGCAAACAGGGCGCTTGTCGCGACTCGTCTGGATGCTCACCTACGTGAGCATGACGACCGTGATCGGAGTTACGGCCCGTCGCAATGTCGCGTTCCGACCGGCGGAATTTGGCGCAACTCCAGTGCAGTCGAAGGTTGTCGCAGGAGATGGCTAAACTCTTCCGGATGTGAGTGGACGCAGGATGGAGCCTGATGCACTGCCCGTGCGTCCGCTCTCCTGGCACGCCCCGCCACCCCCACTGTCGTCTTTCCGGCTCAGGCCGGAACCCAGATGCGTTGCCGCGATTGTTCTTTCAGCGGTGTCGCCGCGGCCGTGCACCGATCACCCGCCCCCGACAGCTCCCGTTCATAATCCACTCAACTTGCCTTCAAGACTTTTACTGCATTCGCATGGTGTTCTCGCGCCGGTCAGGGATTTTTTGCCCTGTAGACGCGGGACGTTACCCCCCTTCCCGTCTTCAGGGCCGCGGCGGTCGTGCGCGTGCCGCCAACGCGTGAGGTGCACGATGGCAAGAACCGACGGCACAGGTTCTGAATAGCGGGTCCATCGCGCCACCTGAAACGCGCGCACGACCGCCGTTGAGCGCATGGCAAACGTATGTGGGGAATTATGGAGGCGTGGAAATTGACGTAGGTATTCCACCCGGAATCGATTGAGCAAAAGGACGACACTGTTCACGCAGACCAGGTTGGTTCAAAGCAGCAATTCTCTTGCGGACAGTAGGAGTGGGACAATTGTCCAGATTGTCTGTTGGAGCACCAAAAGGAGGTTTTGGTGATGGTTGGCATGAATTTCTTGAATCTGGATTATTTGGATCAGCACATCTACCGTATTACGAGCCAAGATTACGCTGTCTCCTTATTCACTGAAAAGAAGAACGTGTTGACCCAGTTGAACAAATTGAAGGACAAATTCGAGAAATTCCTATTGAACCTTGGCGTTTCACTGAACGGTGAACAAGGGGAAATCGCATTCAAGGATGCTTTCGTTGGGCAATGCTGGACGCTAGCGAGTTTCTCCGAGGCTATGTGGGGCATTTACGCGAACGACCCGGAAAAGAGATACCTGCGGCTTCGTTCTACGCCGCGGAAATTGTTGATGGCTCTCACGGAAGCGCATCCTTGTATGCCACAAGACACTTGCTTCATTGGGAAGGTGAAATACATGACAGAAGAAGCACTTAAGGAATGGTCAAAAAATTTTGATGTCACGTGTATGAACGTCTTAGGATTCGCAAATTCTCTATTGCTCAAGCGACGCGCATTCCAGCACGAACGTGAGGTTCGGCTTCTTTATCTTGGCGACCAGAGTTCTTATGATGAAGGACTTTATCGTTACCGCGTCGACCCGCACCAGATGATCACTCAGATTATGGCCGATCCGAATAGAAAACGAAAAGAGTGGGAAGCAGATCAAAAAGCCATTAAATCAGCTACTGGTTTTGAGGGTGACATAAAGCGATCTAAGATTTACGATCCACCTGACTGGGATTCACCAGTAAATCCGACGAGCACTATGTCATAAGCTGCAGTCAGGGCGGCAACGCTTCGCAAAAACCACCCCCACCACCAAACGCCTCCGCCCCCTACTGCGCGATATACCCACCATCGATCACCAGCTCGGTGCCCGTGACGAACGATGCTTCGTCGGATGCCAGGTACAGCACGCCATAGGCGACATCCATCACCTCGCCAAACCGGCGAAGCGGCGTCACATCGGCCTTCGCGGCGCGTGCGGCAGTGTTCGGCCGGTTGAGCATGGGCGGCATGTAGCCGGGGTGCACGGAGTTGACGCGCACGCCGGTCGGTCCGAGCCGTACGGCGGCGCTCTTCGTGAAGAGGCGCACGGCGCCTTTCGCTGCACCATAGCCGGGGTGGCCGTCCGGGGTCCCGATAAAGCCCATAATTGAGGAAATATTGACGATCGAGCCGCCACCGGTCTTGGCCATTTCGGCCGCCGCCAGCGTCGTGCCGAGGAACACGCTGGTGGCGTTGACGGCGAGCAGCCTTTCCCAGCCCGCCAGCGCCGGTTCGTCACTGACCGAGCTGCCGCTGATGCCGGCGTTGTTGACCAGGATATCGAGCCTGCCGTAGGTCGCGACGGTGGTTGCAATCAGCTGCTCCCAGGCCGTTTCCGACGTTACGTCCGTTTTGACAAACGTTGCCCGGCCCTGGCTGGCAGAGATGTCTGCGGCGAGTGTTTCGCCTTCTTGCTCGAGCACATCGGCGATCACGACGGCGGCACCTTCGTTGGCGAACAACCGGGCTTCGGCCTCGCCCATGCCATGCGCGCCGCCAGTTACGATCGCAACCTTGTCTTGCAGTCTCATGCGTCTCTCCCTGGTTGATCGGCGTCAATCATCGGCGTTCAACCCGGTGAGAGCAAGTTTCGAGGTGATGTGTCGGTGGCGAGCTTCGACGCGGGACCTGGAAGACCTTAGATCAGGGCAACATTTTTGGTGACGGACGTGGTCCGGGCGGCAGCTCGAGCCAGTCATCTGTGCCATGCGATGTTTCAATAACTACAAAAAAAACTTATCCGCACCTCCCGCGGCCTCCTGCATACTCGTCTCATC
>JAGDYV010000061.1:0-18665 GCA_049116495.1 Hyphomicrobiaceae bacterium
TTCCACCTTGATCACGTCTGCGCCGAACCAGGCGAGCAGCTGGGTACATGTCGGGCCCGATTGAACGTGCGTGAAATCGAGAATCTTTACGTTTTTCAGTGCTTCCATATTGAACTCTTCCGCCCGTGTTAAGATGTGTGAAATCCCATTTACGGGATGGCCTAGCTGCCGGGGTTTACAAAGTCTATCCGCCGATAAACCTGATTGAAGTTCAAGGTTTGCCCGATGCTCTCAAGAGTGATCGGATCATCAGGTTCCAAGACTTCCCGCCGCCATCCGGTGCGCCGACGGAAAATCTCGATCTTCGGGAAGTCCTGTTCCACCAATACATACTCTGACAACGAAGGCAGTGCCTTATAGACAGGCATCTTTTCGTAACGATCAATGCGTTGCGTCGACGGAGACAAAACCTCAATGATGAGCGACGCATCTTCTCGAAAATACTGCGTGTCATCCGGCGGTGTGCACGACACGAAAACATCCGGATAGAAAAACCGTGTCGTCTCTTCTTGCGTGATCCGCAGCTTCATATCTCCGTCGAAGACGCGGCATTCCTGCGCAATCATAACATTCAGCAATCCAATGACATTGACCTTGATGACGCTATGTCTTTCGCTCGCTCCAGCCATGGCGTAAACCATGCCATCTATGAATTCATGCCGCCACGAACCGTCGTTCTCGGCCGCGAGATAGTCTTCAACGGTCATAAGATCGTACGCGACATTGACCTGTGGCATAGCCGATCTCCTTCGCAAATGCCTCTACTTCTTGGCCACCACACTCTGCGGGTTTAGATTGCCTATGCGGCCGCTTTCGGTGCCGGCGTTCTCATCGATGACGGCGTTGATCAATGTGGGCTTGCCTGAGTCCAAGGCCTCGTTGACCGCGCGTGAGAGTTCATCGGGCGAGGTCGCGTAGACCCCGACGCCGCCGAAGGCTTCCATCATCTTGTCGTAGCGGCTGTCCTTGACGAACACGGTCGGGGCAACATCGTCGCTGGCGTCGTTGGTGTCGGTACCGCGGTAGATGCCGTTATTGTTGAACACGACAACACAAACCGGAAGGTCATAACGGCAGATCGTTTCGATCTCCATGCCTGAGAAGCCGAAGGCGCTATCACCTTCAACAGCAAGCACGGGCTTGCCGGTTTCAATAGCAGCGGCAACGGCAAAGCCCATGCCGATGCCCATGACACCCCAGGTGCCGACGTCGAGGCGTTTGCGCGGCTGGTAAATGTCGATGATGCTGCGGGCAAAATCGAGTGTGTTGGCGCCTTCGTTGACCAGGATCGTTTCCGGTCGCTCCTTCATGATCGTTTTCAAGGCGCCGAGCGCGCCATGGAAATCCATCGGCACATTGTTGTTCTGCAGGCGCGGCGCCATGCGCGCCACATTGGTCTCGACCTTTTCGCGGATCGCAGTGGTCCATTCGGCAGGCGGCGCGCTCCAGCTGGCACCCATGCCATCGAGCAGCGCGGAAACACACGATTTGATATCGCCGACGACCGGTGCCGCGATCTCGATATTGGAATCCATTTCCTTTGGATCGATATCGATCTGAATGAATTTCTGCGTGCCGGGCGCCCCCCAGGTCTTGCCCTTGCCGTGGCTGAGCAACCAGTTGAGCCGGGCACCGATCAACATCACGGTGTCGGATTCCTTGAGCGCCAGAGAACGTGCTGCACCGGCCGATTGCGGGTGCGTATCCGGCAGCAGGCCTTTGGCCATGCTCATTGGCAAATACGGAATGCCGCTCTTTTCGATAAGTGCGCGAACTTCATCATCCGCTTGGGCATAGGATGCCCCCTTGCCGAGAATGATAAGTGGTTTCTTGGCGGCCTTGAGGAGATCAAGTGCACGTGTGACCGCTGCCGGTGATGGCAGCTGGGCGGGTGCCGGGTCGATGACCTTGACCAGGGACTTGGCACCGGCTGCGGCATCCATCGTCTGCCCGAACAGTTTCGCTGGCAGATCGAGGTAAACGCCACCGGGACGACCAGAGCACGCGGCGCGGATCGCGCGGGCGATGCCGATGCCGATGTCTTCAGCGTGGAGGATGCGAAACGCTGCTTTGCAGAGCGGCTTGGCGATGGCGAGTTGGTCCATCTCCTCGTAGTCGCCTTGCTGGAGGTCGACAATCTCGCGCTCGGACGACCCGGAAATGAGGATCATCGGGAAGCAGTTTGTGGTTGCGTTGGCAAGGGCGGTCAAGCCGTTCAGGAAACCTGGTGCCGAGACGGTGAGGCAGATGCCCGGTTTCTGCGTGAGGTAGCCGGCGATCGCAGCGGCGTTGCCGGCATGCTGCTCGTGGCGAAAGGAAATGACGCGAATGCCGGAAGCCTGCGCCATGCGTCCGAAATCGGTGATCGGGATGCCCGGCACGCCATAGATCGTGTTCAGGTCGTTGAGTTTGAGGGCATCGATAATCAAATGGAAGCCGTCGGTCAGTGCGCCGGTTTCTTGTGTCGTCATGTCTCTCCCCTAGGCAGATCGGTCGGCAATCGTATGCTGCCGCCACCGCGAATTGTGTTCAGCTCAGATCAACGTGTTGCTCGACGTGATTACGTAATTTTATCGTATGCTCGCGCACCAGCCGGCTCGCCAGGTTTGCGTCCCGACGTACCAGCGCCTCGACGATCTGGCGATGGTCGTGAACTGACCGTTGGGCACGGTCTTTCTCATGGATTGTACGTCGCCGGATGGCACGCACGTGCCGAAACAGGCCATCGGTCATTTCGGCAATCAGGTCACACTGCGACAACCGGATGATCGTGCTGTGAAAACGGATGTTGTCGTCGGAATACTCGCTCATGTGCTGCTGAACGTGCGAGCTGTCATAAGCATCAACCAGCTGTCGCAGTTCCGAGATTTCGTTGTCGGCGGCGATTTCGCAAACCAGCCTTGCCGCCATGCTCTCGAGTGCCGCCCAGACGGTTATCATCTCAAGGATCTCAGCCTTGGTCTTGCGTACGATGACGATACCGCGACGCGGTAGGATCTTAACCAGTCCGTCCTGGTCGAGCCGCGTCAGGGCTTCGCGCAAAGGCGTTCGCGACGACCCGAACTGCTCTGACAGGCCGCGTTCGTCCAGTTTCAGGTTCGCACCCGGGTCATAAATGTCCATCGTCGTTATGGCAGCCTTGAGCTGCTCATAGATCCGCGTGCTCATGCTCGCAGTCTCGACGATCGGCCTGATCTTCAGGGAGTTGGACATGGATCGTTGCAGCTTAAACGCAAAAAAACTTGTGCTGACCGGTTGTTCAATCAGCGACACTTCATGTGGCATACCACATACCAAGAGCAACACAAATGATAATTTGCGTGCCGGTCCACCGAGCTGATGTTCGTCAGTTTAGCAACTCTGCAAGAGCGTCGCCGGTGGCAACGACTTGGTCATCCTGATTGAGAACCGTTACCGCACAATCGAGCCATTTTCCTTTTCTCGTCTCACGCTTGTCGCGAACCGTGACTTGAACACGGACCGTGTCGCCGGGATAAACCGGCTGGCGAAAGCGCGTTTCCATTCGACGATGGTTGCCGCTGTCAGGCCATAACCAGTCGGTCATGGCACGGACCATGAAAGAATAGGTCATCAGCCCGTGACCGATGACCGTGTCGAATTTCTTGTGCCCGGCAAACGTCGTCTCCGAGATGAACTTGTCGTCCCAATGGAGCGGATTGTTGTCGAATGAGGCCATCGCGAATTCCTTGATCATCTCGCGCGTGACATCAATTTTCGGACCCTCAAAGCTGTAGCCGACAGGAGTTCCGTCGTAGGTGACTGCGTCAGACATAATCGGCCTCCTCAATAAGGGCGCATGGTCCAGCCGCGGCCGGAACAGACGACTTTACCATGCTGGTTGGTGAAAACATTGTCGTGGATCGCGAAGGTGTTGCCCTTGCGGATCAGCTTATCGAGACAGCGCGATGCAAGCGTGATCGTATCGCCTGGACGTACCGTTTCGTGGATCCACCAGTTCTGGCCCATATTCACGGTGCCAGGCGTGCGCATAAAGTGGTCGTGCTCGGTGCAGGCAAACAAGAACAATGCATGGATGCTTGGCGGGGCGATGAGGCCGCCAAAGCGGGTCGTCTTGGCATAGGCTTCGTCGAAGTAGAGTGGATTGGTGTCACCGATCGATCGCGCATAACGCTGGATGATCTCGGCAGTAATCGTAATGGGCTTTGACGCCAGCGTCACACCGGGTTCGAGCTCATCCCAGCCGGGGCGCTTGTCGGCGTCTTTCCAAAAATCGTAGTCGAAGTCATCCGGATCGAAGTTCGACATTGCTGTTCTCCTACATTGACGCTCGACGCTTCTCTTGATGTCAGCCCTGCGCCGATTGAGAAATTGTGCCGACCTGCAAGTCTAAACGGCCGACCAATCGGGGGGATAAGATTGCGTCTAAGTGTCGACCGGAACAAAGCGGTAGGCGTTGTCCCAGCGTTCGAAGCGGCCGGTTGACGGCTGCGGGAAATGCGAGGTGCACATCAAGGTCGGCGTATCCATGAAGCGGTCAAAAATGGCGCGGCGTGATCGACCGGCTTCCGGAGAATCATAGTCGCTCATCATGCCAAGTTCGGGATAGCGAGCCTGCAGCGGCGAGTGAATCATATCTCCGGTGATCAATGCCTGAGCATCGCCGCGGCTGACGTGCACCGAGCAATGATCGATCGTGTGGCCGGGTGAAGGGATGAGCTGAATGCCATCGGTCAACTCGTGATCGTTATTGACGAGGTCACAGCGTTGCGCTGCAACGATCGGCAGAACCGAATCCGTAATCCAGGGCGCTGCAGCCGCGTCGTCGGCATGACGTTCGGTCCAATAGTTGAGTTCTTTTTCAGTGAAAATGTAGCGCGCATTGGGAAACGTTGGCACCCACTGGCCGTTCTCCAGTTTCGTGTTCCAGCCAACGTGATCGGTGTGCAGGTGCGTGCACAAGACGAAGTCGATGTCCCCCACGCCGACACCGGCCGCGGCAAGGTTCTTCTCATACTGGTCGGAAGCCAAGTTGTCCCAGAAGGCGCGCGCCTTGCGCGGTTTGTGATTGCCAACGCAGGTGTCGATCAAAATCGTGTGGTGTGGCGTGCGCACGAGATAGCTTTGCACACACAGGTTGAAGCGCGTCGTTCCCGTCTTGAAAAAGACCGGATAGAGCCAATCGCGGTTTTCGTCGAGCATCTCTTGCGTCAGGTTCGGGAAGAACTCGAACGCATCGAAGAACGCATCTTCTTGCTCGACGATGCGCTGGATTTGGGTGTCGCCGATCTGGATTGGTGGCATGTCGGCCTCTTTGTCGGGCGGGTTGCTGATGAGAGCGAGTGTCCGACCGGGGCGGCGTTGACGTCAAGATCGCATCGCGGACAATCGCATGGGCGTTGGTTGGCGCGGGGTGTTAGCGGGAACGAAGCCGTTCAGAGCGCAGCTACGCCGGCGCCTTGCCCATGATCGTTTCGAAGCGTTTGGCGTAAGCTGGCCATGCTTCGGGGTTGATGATCCGAGGCGGCCGATTGCCCGCCAGCAAATGAACGATCTGATCGCTCGCATATTGGGCGACCCGCACGCGCGCTTCGCTCGTGACACCGGCGGTATGATAGGTGGAGACGACGTTGTCCCGACTCAGCAAAGGATGATCGACGGGTGGCGGTTCGATGTCCCAGACATCGAGGCCGGCGCCAGCGACATGGCCCGACTCCATGGCGGCTGTGAGCGCCGTTTCATCATGAATACCGCCACGTGCCGTCGTGATGAAGATAACGCCGGGCTTCATCTTCTTGAAGGCATCGCCATTGATCATATTGGTCGTTGTCGGAATGCGCGGGCAGTGGATCGAGACAAAGTCGGCTTGCGAAAGCAGTCCGTCCAGCTCGACCTTCTTGGCGCCGCGCGCCGCGACTGTGTCAGCATCGACGTTGGGGTCGGTCGCGACGACGGTCATGCCGAATGCACCGGCGAGCTTGGCCACCCGGCTGCCAACTTCGCCGATACCGACAAGGCCGAGCGTTCGGCCGGATATTTCGCGCCCCATGAGGTGTTCACGCCGGTAGTCCCGATTGCTCGATCGGAGCAGGCGATCGGTTTCGCTGACTCGTTTCGAAAGATCGAGCATCAGGCCCAACGTATGCTCGGCGACCGATTGCGCATTCCCGCCGGCCTGATTGACGATCAATACGCCTGCTTTCGTGCAGGCTTCGACGTCGCACGTGTCGTAACCGGCGCCGGTCGATGACACGGCAAGCAGATTGGGTGCGCGCTCAAGCAGGGGCGCCGTCGCCCACCATTGTTTTGCCAATTCGTCCTTGGCTGCCGAGATCTGGTAGACGTGCGCGCGTTCAAATGCCGCCCGGCCTGTTGCCTCGTCGTCCTGTTGAAGTTCGATGTATTCGATGTCCGGTTCGCGCGCCAGCCGTTGCTCAAAGGCGGGATTGATAAAATGGTCGAACCGGACAACGGTTTTGGTATTGGCAGACATGGCGGTTTCTCTCCGTTCAGACGGCGCATCGATTTCGACCGAAGATGCAGTTGCCGCCGCCGCGAAACAAGCGATCGGCGATAACGTATCTGATCATTCACGCGGGAAACGAAAAAAGCGACCACCCAGATGGGTGGTCGCTTCAATTGTTACGGGCGCTACAACCTTTTACGAGTTCATCATCGTTGGCAACCAAGTGATGATGCCAGGGAAGACGATGAACAACGCGATCGTTGCGGCATCGGCGAGGAAGAACGGGAAGATGCCGCGGAAAACATCCCCGAGAGGAATATCAGGCCGCACGGCGGACACGACATAGCAGTTCAAGCCGACCGGCGGTGTGATGAGGCACACCTCGCACATCTTGACGACGATGATGCCAAACCAGATAGGCGCGGCAGCGCCACTCATGCCAAGCGCACTATCGGCCAGTGACACATCCGCACCGCCATTGAGCGCAATGACGGCCGGATAAACCACGGGCAACGTCAGCAGCAACATGCCGATCGCGTCCATGAACATGCCGAGCACGGCATAACCGAGCAGGATCATCACGATAATCGTGATCGGAGGATAAGGGAGCGCGACGATGAACTCAGCGAACGCTTCTGGAAGGCCGGCAAAGCCAAGGAACCGAACAAAGATCAGCACGCCCCAGATCAGCGCGAAGATCATTGCGGTAAGCTTGGCGGTTTCAAGCAGCGCTTCTTCCAGCGGTCCCCAACGCATACCGCGTGCAAGAGCAATCAGAAGAACCACAAACGCACCGAGTGCGCCCGCTTCTGTTGGCGTTGCCCAACCCATCGCCATGGCACTGAAGATGATCGCAACGACCGCGAAGATCGGGATCGTGCCAGGCAGCGTCTTGATCTTTTCTGCAAACGACGGCGATGGAATTGCCGGGCCAAGCTCAGGCTTCCAAGTGCACTGGGCAATGATCAAAAGAGCATAGATCAGCGCAGAAACAATGCCAGGCAGAAAGCCGGCCAGGATCAAGGTGCCAACCGACTCTTCGACAATAATCGCGTAGATCACGAGAATGGCACTCGGCGGAATCAATGATGCCAGCGTTCCGCCGGCCGCAACAACTCCCGCCGCAAGCCTTTTGTCGTAACCGTTCTCCAACATGTGGGGAATGGCGACACGGCTGAACACAGCCGCGGTCGCAGTACTTGCCCCCGAAACGGCCGCGAAACCGGCCGTCGCGAACACGCTCGCAACCGCCAAGCCGCCCGGCACCCAGCCGAACCAGGCTTTTGCTGCGTTGAACAGGTCGTGCGTCAGGCCGGCATGATACGCGATGAAGCCGATCAGAATGAACATCGGCAAGACGCTCAGAACGTAGTTGACCGATTTCGAGTGCGGGATTGTCCCGACCATGCCGGCACCCGCATCCCAGCCGATCAGTGCGACCATGCCGCAAAGGCCGGCGAGCGCGGCTGCTGCATAAACCCGGACACCGAGGAAGACCGCAAACAGAAGACCGACGGTGACAATTATGCCTATTGATAGTTCGTCCATTACGCTCCCCCGTCCTTATTACGGTTGAGCAGATCAACCTTTTCTTTTTCACCGGCCAGGCCTGCATCAATTTCGGCCTGCGCCTGATCATCGACCGTTTCGATTTTTGGCACACCGATCATTTCAGCTTCCGGATGGAGAAACAGTCGAATAAAGCCGATCAGTTGGATGAACAGACGTATCAGAAGAATGCCGAACGCGAAGGGAACGAGCAGTTTGGATGGCCAGACAGGCAGGCTGATGTCGATCGTGCTGTCGCCGATTTCCCAGGCGCGGTTAAAGTGGGTGTAGGCGTAGTATGCGAGCACCGAGACGACAATGATCGCGGCAATCGTTCCGATGATCTCGAAGAAGTACAGCAACCGGCCTTTGAAGCGCCCGATTATGATCTCCATGCGGATGTGTCCGCCCAGCCGCTGGGTGTAGGAGATGGACAGGAAGGCAAAGATGGTCATGACCATCTCGATCCAGTCGACATAGCCAGGAACGGGCATGCTCAACAGCTTGCGACCGAAGACCTGGAATGTGCCAATCAGCATGATGCCCAGAATGACGAGGGCGGCGATAAAGTTGAGGAACTTCTCAAATTTGAAGAAGCCTTCGTCGACGCTTTTGAGCATGCGCGCGCCAGGCGACAAGGCAGGGCTATCGTTCATAGGACCCGTCAGTAAAAAAGTGTGATTGTGGAAGGCAGCCAGTCGATGGCGGCAAGACACATCTAGAAAACGATGAGCCGCCCCGAAAGGGCGGCTCATGCCAAATGATGATTGTTTACTTCACGCCAGCATTCTTGAGAACGAGATCAAGAAGCTCTTGGGCCGGCAGTTTGTCTTTGTTATCGGCAACCCACTTATCCCAAACTGGCTTACCAGCGATTTTGCGGAACTCAGCCATTTGATCATCAGGAATCTTGATCATTTTGACTTTGCTGTTGGCGGCGCCCCACTTGGCTTCGTTCTTCTTGTCTTTCTCGATGTAGGCCGCTTCGATTGCGCCGTAAGCGCCTTCGGTCAGATCAGCGAGCAATTTCTTGTACTGATCTGGCAGCTTGTCGTACTTCGCCTTGTTGAACACGGTTGGGCAATTCACGGTGCCGAGTTTCATGTTTGTCGTAACCCAGTCAGCAACTTCGTCCAGCTTGTAAGCCGCGAAGGTGTAGCTGTAGGGGAAGCCGATGGCATCGACCGTGCCGCGCTGCAGTGCGGTATAGGTTTCCGAAGCCGGCATTGTCGACGGTGTTGCACCGATCAAACGCGCAGCTGCGCCCATGCCACCAAGTGCACGCAAACGCTTGCCTTTGAAGTCAGCCACTGACTTCGGCGCGGCGCCTTTGCCCATATACTCATAGAGCGGCAGGATGTTGGACATGTAGAGGACGGCGTTCCATTTCTCCAAAGCTGCCTTGGCTGCCGGATGGTTATAGACGGCGCTATGCACCTTCTTTTGCACGGCAAAGTTGCCAATTGGCAGGAATGGCAGGTCAAGAACGTTCAAAGGTGCGTTCTTACCAGGGTGGTAGGCGGCGCAGAAGGTGGCCGCTTCGAAGGCGCCCAGTTTGATCCCGTCGAGGTTTTCCTTACTCTTTGAAAGTTGCTCGCCGTAGAACAGTTTGATCTTGAACTTGCCGCCGGTTTTGGCTGCAACTTCCTTGGCGACGTATTCCATACCTTCGGTAAACGCACGACGCTTGCCCCATAGCGACAGCTTCCAGCTAACCGCAGGGCCTTTGACCTCTTGAGCGGCGACAGTGGTCGCAACGCTCAATGAACCTGCCATTGCGAGCGCGCCGGCCGTACCAGCTGCCAAAAGTGGTTTCGTTAGTTTCATTCGTAACTTCCTCCCAGGGTTTCAACGCAGTCGTTGCTTCGTTGTGAAGACTTTTTTCTTTTAATGATTACATTGATCGTTCTAACGCACAACATCATCAAGGGAAATTTTGCAATAAGCCTGTACAACTGGTTCGCATTTGGATTGCACCGTTGCTGTCGTGCCAACTGGTCCGACAAGATTTCCTATTTTGTGCGTCTTCGGAAGCTTATGCTCAAAAAACGGTTATTTTGAGGGGCCAAAGATCAGTAGCACTATAAGAAGTAGGAGCATTGCCAGGGCAAAGGCCAACTGCCGGGAACGGGAGATGAGCCATTCCTGCCATGTTCTTTTCGGATCGTAGCCACGTCGGTTGGACAGCATTTTGAGTCTCGCGGATCGAAAAAATTATCTGATTGTGGATAGCGGGCTCAGCGGCCGGCGATCCAAACATTCGGTGGCGATGGCGGAGATCAGTCGGGCGTGACGGTCATCCCGGCCAACTCGGACAGAATCGCATAGTTCTCCGGCGTGTGTTGGTTAATTTCCATCGTCGCCTGCCGGTCTCGCAGTTGCAGGCGATGGGCGTAGCCCTCGGGCATGAAGCGGTGATCGTCGACGCCGAGCTTGCGCGCCATATGGGCCGGCCAATCAGCATACCACATCAATTCACGCGCCATGGCGATGAGGTCCGCCTGGCCGTTCTGGAGGATGCGTTCAGCCTGCTCGCCTTCGGTAATGAGGCCGACGGCCATCGTCGGGACGCCCGCTTCCTCGCGGATGCGCTGGGAGAACGGGACATTGAAACCCGGCAGACGAGGCAATCGTGCTTTGCTGGCCGAGCCAACGATGCCACCGGCGGAACAGTCCACGATATCGACGCCGCAGTCCTTGAGCGCAGCGGCGAGCGCGATCGAGTCGTCGATTGTCCACATGCCGCCGGGGCCGTCGATGGCCGACAAGCGGTAGAACAGCGGCTTGTCATCGGGCCATGCCGCGCGCACCGCCTTTGTGACCTCCAGCGCAAAGCGCATGCGGTTCTCGCGGCTGCCGCCGTAGCCATCGTTGCGCTTGTTGGTCAGTGGCGACAGGAACTGGTGGATCAGGTAGCCGTGGGCGCCGTGGATCTCGACAATTTCGTAGCCTGCCTTCTCCGAGCGGGTGGTGGAATCGACGAAGGCCTGGATGACGTCGGCGATGTCTTCTTCGGTCATCGCGCGCGGGATCGGATGTGCCGGCGTCTGGGGAACGGCGCTCGGCCCGAGCGCGATCCACGGGGCAAAACCGTCCGCCTCATCTTCGGGCTGCAACGGTGCCCAGTCCTTGATGGCATCGTGGCATGAGCCTTTGCGCCCGGAATGTCCCAACTGAATAGCAGGGACGGCACCATTGGTTTTGAGGAAGTCGTTGATCCGTCGATAGGCAGGGATGTGCTTGTCGTCGTAGATACCGGCGCACGTGTAGGTCTTGCGACCGCGCGCCTCAACGGCCGTCTCTTCCCCGAAAACGATACCGCAACCACCGATCGCGAGGCGGCCGAGATGCGCCAGCTGCCAGTCGTTGGGGCCGCCATCATCGGATTGGTACTGGCACATCGGCGACGCGACGATGCGATTGCGCGCCGTCACCGAGCGCAGCGAAATCGGCGTGAACAGCAGCGGCAGGTTGTCTGGGATTGAGGCATTGTCTTGCATGTCAGCTCCGGTTAGGTGCTCGTTCTTTGCCCGATCGAGGACTTGGTCGATTGCCGTCTACAGCAACAGCCGTGGCAGGCAAACCTGAGCGGGACTATTCACATCCGTGATCTCTAGACGGCAAGGTGCATTGCACCAAGCGTTTAACGCAGGTTCGGGCATTATCAGGCAAAATTGTTTCGTGCCAAGAAGGAATTCGCTGATGCCGCGTATTGATCCACCTGCCCCTGAAACCTATTCCGAGCGCCAGCGCGAGGTTGCCGATGCGATCACATCAGGGCCGCGCGGCGGCTTGCGCGGACCGCTGGCGATCTGGCTGCACCGGCCGGATTTGGCGGACCGGGCGCAGGCCTTCGGGCAATACTGCCGCTACGACTCGAGCCTGCCACCGGTTCTGTCGGAACTGGGTATCCTGGTGACGGCGCGCTGTTGGAGCGCGGAGTATGAATGGTTCGCGCACAAGCGGATTGCGCTGGAGGCCGGTCTTGATCCGGATATCGCGGACGCCATCCGCAAGCGCGAGCGGCCGGCGTTCACGGATGAGAAGCAGGAACTCGTGCACGATTTTGCGCTGGCACTGCACAACGACAAGCTTGTTCCTCAAGCGCTGTACGACAAGGCCGTGGCGGCGCTTGGCAAGGATGCCGTCGTCGATCTTGTTGCGGTGCTCGGCTACTACGGTTTCGTGTCGATGACGCTCAATGTCTTCGAGGTGATGCCACCGGACGATGTGCCGCGCGAAATGGGATGAAGCCACCGATATAGCCGGACCGATGCACGACGTAACGTCCAGCGTCCTACCTGCCGTGATCACGCTTGGTTTCAGGTGCGTTGGCGGCGGTTGTGCCGGTTTCGGCATCCCGTTTTTGCAGCGCATCGCTGAAGGCTGACGCAAGAATGCCCGTTGGCATTGCGATCAGGCCGATGCCGGTGATCGCCGTCAGCCCGGCAAAGACCCGACCGAGGGTGGTGACGGGGAAGACGTCGCCGTAGCCAACGGTCGTGAGCGTCGCGACCGACCACCACATCGCGCGCGGAATGCTGCCGAATGTTGCCGGCTGGACGCCGCCCTCGACGATGTAGAGCAGGGTTGATGAAAACAGCAGCAGCATCGATGCGATCGCGAAGCTCATCATTAGTTCGAAGCGGCGCACGTGGACCGCTTCGTTGATGGCTCGCAATGCGCTTGAGAAGCGGCCGAGGCGGGCGACGCGAATGATGCGGATGAGGCGGAATATCCGTAATAGGAACGCCTCATTGCCGAGAAAAACCAGAAAGATCGGCAGGAGTGCGATGAGGTCGACAAGCGCGGTCCACGTCAGCATGTAGCGGAGGCGGCCGAGGACGCCCTGGTGTGCCGCGTTCTCGCCGGCAGCCCAGACGCGGGCGATGTATTCGACGAGGAAGATGCCGGTGAGGACGATTTCTGTCGTCAGGAAGAGGCTTTCGTTGCCGATATAGAGCGTCGGCTCGCTTTCCAGTATGGCGATGACCGCGGCCACACAAATCAGCAGCATGACGGCTTTGTTGATGGGGGATAAGCCGCGGGCCGGCCATGCCGATGGCTCCAGCATGCGATAAAGCCATGCTCGACGGTGTTGTGTCGTGTTGGGCATGAGACTTCCTATGACGTGACGGGCCCTGAATTGCCAGGTGATCGCACAATGCAGGCCGCCGACCTGTGTGCCAATGGCTTCTCGACGGGGCCGTATCAGACCGTCGGGCCAGTGCGATTGAGTACGGCAATATGCACATGTCATCGAACTTCGTCTGCCCCGTTCGCTGTGGTTGCGCCGGTTCGCTAAATCGAATGCGCGATTGTGAGAGCGGGTGAAAGCCAGTACACCGTCCGCAATTGAATCCAGGGAGCCAACGCGCATGGGCACGAACGCCAACTATCAAGGTCGCATCGAGGATGATCGCCTGATCACGGGGGCCGGCCGCTACGTTGCCGATCTTCCGACGGTGGACCTGGCCCATGCGTTCATCGTGCGCTCGCCGGTTGCCCACGGGGCGCTTGCGCCGATCGACACTACGGATGCAGCGGCAGTTGATGGCGTGCTTGCGGTCTATACGTCGGCGGACCTGGTCGCCGCAGGCATCGGCGCGATGCCCTGTGCCGTTAAATTTCCCAGGCCGGATGGCAAGGAGGCGTTTCCGGCTGGGCGTCGCATTCTGGCTGCTGACCGGATCCGGCATCTTGGTGAAGCGGTTGCGGTGGTCGTGGCAGAAAGCCGTGGCGCGGCGCAGGCGGCAGCGGAGTTGATCGTAGTCGATGTCGACGACACACCGGTGGTTGTAACGACAGATGCGGCGCTGGCCGATGATGCGCCGCAGGTGTGGGAAGAGGTGCCGGGCAATATCGCCTTCCACTGGAGCCAGGGCGATCTGGCCGCCGTCGAGAGTGCGATCGCGGGCGCGCAACATGTCGTGCGAGTCAAGAGCCATGTCACGCGGGTGATGGCGCATTCGATGGAGCCGCGCGGTTGCCTGATGGCGCCCGGCGACAATGGCCGGCTGGTCGTCTACCCGTCCAACCAGAACCCCTATCCGGTGCGTGCCGGGCTCTCGAACATGCTCGGTATTGACCAACAGGACATACATGTCATCGCCGGCGATGTCGGCGGATCGTTCGGGATGAAGAGTGGATGCTACCCGGAAGACATCCTGGTCGCGTTTGCGGTACGGAAACTCGGCCGACCGGTGCGCTGGGTCGCGGATCGGGCGGAGGGCTTTATGTCAGACGACCATGGCCGCGATGTCATGATGACCGGCGAACTTGCGCTTGATGCGGATGGCGGCTTCGTTGCGTTGCGCGTTCGCTCCGACATCAATATCGGTGCCTATCTTTCCGGGCGTTCTATGGGATTGATCGGAAATTACGGCGGGATCGCCGGCGTCTATCGGATCGGGCAGATCGCAGCCGAGGCCTTCGGCGTGCATACCCACACGCAGGTGACGGCGCCTTATCGCGGCGCCGGGCGTCCGGAAGCGACATATATCATCGAGCGTTTGATCGACATTGCGGCACGGGAAACAGGCGTTGATGCGTTCGAGCTGCGCCGCCGCAATGCGGTGCCGCCTGAGGCGATGCCGTATGACACCGGATTTCGGTTCACGTACGATTGCGGCGAATTCGAAGCGAATATGCTGGCCGCCGCCGAGCTTGCCGACCGGGCCGGGTTTGAAGCGCGCCGCGCCGCGGCGCGGTCGCGTGGCAAGCTGCGTGGGCTCGGCATGTCGAACCCGATCGAGGCTGCCGGCGGACCGTATGTGGCGCCGGCCAGCGATCAGTCAAAGATTGTCATGAACGCCGATGGCACGGTGGACCTTTATACCGGAGCGATGTCGGTCGGGCAGGGCACCGAGACGATGTTCTCCAATATGATCGCCGAGCGGCTCGGCCTCGATGTTGCCCACGTGCGCTACCATCAGGGCGACACCGACATGCTGCCGGGCGGACGGGGCAATGGCGGGTCGAGTTCGACGGGGGTCGGGGGCTCGACGGTGAAGATTACGCTCGACAATCTGATCGACGAAGGCAGCCGGCTGGCAGCCGAGATGCTGCAGGCGCAGTCCGATGAGATCGCGTTTGGCGACGGGCGTTTCTCGGTCACAGGTGGCGCATCAAGCGTCTCGTTGCTTGAGGTTGCCAGTTTCGCCGAGGAGCGCAGCGCAGAGGGCCTGCATGCCAGCGGCAAGTTCGATCCGCCCGCCGTGACGTTTCCGAACGGCTGCCACATGTGCGAAGTCGAGATCGATGAGGCGACGGGCGTTTGCGAGATCGTGAACTATTCGGTCGTGGAAGACATCGGCACAGTCATGAATCCGGTGATGGCACGTGGGCAGATGCACGGCGGCATCGCGATGGGGGTTGGCCAGGCGCTGTTCGAGAACGTCGTCTACGATGGTGACAGCGGGCAACTCGTTTCCGGGTCTTTTATGGATTACACGATGCCGCGCGCGGATGACCTGCCGGCCAATATCCAGTTCAAGACACGGCCGGTACCGACGAAGGTCAATCCGCTCGGCGCGAAGGGGATCGGCGAGGCAGGTTCCGTCGGCTCGATCGCCGCAACGATCAATGCGATCTGCGATGCGCTGAGCCCGCTCGGCATCCAGCACATCGACATGCCGGCGACACCCGACCGGATATGGTCCGCCATTCAGGCAGCGAAGGCGGCTTCGTAGATCGATGTCGCAATGCCCAAACCCGACTAGCGCCCGTAATCGCGCTTGACGCCTTCGGGTGTGACGTAGCCCTCGGCCAGATCCGCCTCGATCGCCGCCGCATCGCGCTTCGCAGGGTCGCCGAAACCGCCAGAACCAGGCGTGATCATGTCGACGATCGAACCGCCGGGTGCCTTGAACGCACCCTTGCTCGGCAGGTCGCGGACCTTGCCGTCGGGTGTCTTGAGTTTGACGATCGCGGGTGAACCGGCTTTGCCGCCGGCGAGGCCGAACGGTGGCGATGTCATGCGTTCCATGCACAGCGTGCCGGTCGCCGAGGCGCCATCCAGGAGTTGCCAGATCCGGCGCGCCGCATTGCCACCACGGTATTGGCCGGCACCGCCGGTGTCTGGCTCGACGGTGTATTCGAGAACGCGTACGGGGAAGGCCATCTCAAGGACTTCGATCGGCGTGTTCATGGTGTTGGAAATGCCGCTGGAGACGACGTTTATGCCATCCTTGTTGGGGCGCGCGCCGAAGCCGCCCTTGACGGTTTCGTACGACACGTAACGATTATCCGTACGCGGATCAACGCCGCCAAATGTCATGATGGCCGAGGTGCCCTGGCTGCAGGCCATCACCTGCTTGGGCCAGAACTCGACCAGCGCGCCCATCACCATGTCGGCAAGGCGGTGCGAGATTTCGTGGTTGGCATAAACGACCGGGCTGGGAAACTCGGCATTGAGCAGGGACCCGCTCGGTGCCTTGACATCGATCGCCCGCCAGCAACCGGAGTTCGGCGGAATGAGACTGTTGGGATCGATGGCGGTCTTGAGGCCGCAGTAGACGCCGGAGGCGGTCACAGAAAGCGGCGCATTGATCGGTCCGGCGGTTTGCGGGTCGGTGCCATCGAAGTCGACGATGATGCGGTCGCCCTGCTTGTCGACCTTCATGCGGATCCAGATCGGCGCATCGTTGCCGTCGTCGTCATCGGGAATGCCGTCGCCATCGAGATGGTCGGCGAACGCGCCGTTGCCGTCGGGCAGGTCGGCGAGCATTGCGCGCATCAGGCGCTCGGAGTAATCCATCACCTCGCTCATGGTCCGGGTCAGCGTATCGGCACCATAACGTTCGGCGAGGCCTTCGAGGCGCTGGCATGCACGCAGGGTGGCTGCGAGTTGCGAGCCAAGATCACCCTTGCGCTCCTCCGGCGTGCGCACGTTGGCGAGAATGATCTTTTCGATGTCATCGTTCATGACACCTTTCGAGACCAGGCGGACAGGCGGCAGACGCAGGCCCTCGCCGTAGATCTCGGTGACGGCGCCGTAGCTGCCCGGCGTTGCCGAACCAACGTCAGGCCAGTGCGCGCGCAGGCACGTGTAGCCGAGCAGTTTCCCATCATAAAAGGCCGGGCGAATGACATTGACGTCGGGCAGGTGCGAGCCGCCGAAGTAAGGATCGTTATGAATAAAGACATCGCCGTCATGTACGTCGTTGCCGAACACCTGCACGATGGCGCGCACGGCATCCGGCATCGAACCGAGGTGGATCGGCAGGTCGGGACCTTGCGCGACCATATCGCCGACCGCATCGAACACGCCGCAGGAATAGTCACCGGCCGACTTGAGGATCGGCGAATAGGCCGTCTTGGCGAGCACGACACGCATTTCCTCGGCGATTTTGTAAAGCGCGTTCTTCATGATTTCGAACGCGGCCGGGTCGCTCGCGTTCGTGTTGGTTGCCGGATGGGTCATGGCCGTTCTCCCTTCGGCGCGCCGCCGCCACTGCGAGTCATGATAACGAAGCCGTCGGCGTCCATACGGGCTTGCCAGCCCGGACGGACAAGGATTGTCGATTCAAGAGATTCGATGACGGCGGGGCCGTCGATGGTCGACCCTTCAGGCATCATCGTGCGGCCGAGGATGGCGGCATTGACGGCGCCGGTTTCGCGGAACCATAGATCGCGGTGCGACTTGACCGGATCGCCGGCCGTGTCATCTGGCGCGTCGCTGATCCGCAAGGCCGGGATCTCGCCGATGGCAGCGAGCCGCACGTTGACGATTTGCACCGGTTCGGTGTTGTTGTCGTGGCCGTAGGTTTGGCGGTGGCGTTCATGGAAGGCGTTGGCGGTTGCCTCGATCGTCTCGGCGGAGAATGGCGGGGCGCCGACAGGAACGCTTAACTCGTAGGACTGGCGCACGTACCGCGCGTCAATCGAGCGTTCAAATCGGCGACGTTCAGCGGGGACGCCAGCGCGCTCCAGCATCGCAGCCCCGAGGTTTTCAAGCTCGTCGAATGCTGCTGCCAGGGCTGCCGGGTCGGTCTTGTCAGTGGTCTGGAAGAACGTGCGCACGTAGTCACGTTTGAGGTCGGTGCCGACGAGGCCCAACGCGGAGAAGGCGCCGGGAATTGGCGGGCACAGGACCTCGTCCATGGCGAGTTCGTCAGCGAGCGCCGCAGCATGCAGCGGACCGGCGCCGCCGAAAGCCGCAAGCACGAATTCGCGCGGATCGTAACCGCGCTGCACGGACACGATCTTGAGGGCTTCGGCCATCGAATGATTGACGACATCGATAACGGCGGCGGCCGCCGAGCGGGCATCGACGCCAAGCGGGGTTGCGAGTTTTTCGGTGATGGCCTTTTCGGCGGCCGTGAAGCTGATTTCAAGCTCGCCCCCGAGCAGCGATTTCTGATCGAGATAACCGAGCAGCAGGTTGCAATCGGTGACCGTCGGTTCGGTACCACCACGCTGATAGCAGACCGGACCGGGCGTCGCGCCGGCACTGGCCGGACCGACCCTCAGCGAGCCCGCGCGGTCGACCCATGCGATCGAGCCGCCACCGGCGGAAACTTCGGCGAGATCGATGACCGGGACGCGGATCGGGTGACCGGTGCCGTTCATCCAGCGGTTGCCGCTGGCGCCGCCGCCGACTTCGTATTCCGGGGTCGTTTCGTAGTTGCCGTCGCGAATGAGGCTGGCCTTGGCGGTGGTGCCGCCCATG
>JAGDYV010000062.1:0-28077 GCA_049116495.1 Hyphomicrobiaceae bacterium
CCAAGGAGGCGATGTTCTTCTATACCGATACCGCTGATGCGCCCTGGACGATCATCAAGTCGAACGACAAGAAGCGTGCCCGGCTCAACTGTATGAAGCATTTCCTGTCTTCACTGTCCTATCCGGAAAAGGACCGGCACATTGTTGACAGTCACGACCCCCTGATTGTTGGCAGCTCACATCATGTGATCGGCCGCTCGGAACATATCATTGGCAAGAGCCTGCATCCCGAGAACCGCAAATCGACTTAGCACGGGCGACTTGCAGGTCGTTCATTGAGATGAGTTGGCGACGCGGCGCGTGAAGCCGAGAGCACTTCCGGCGCGGATGTTCGGGCGGCGGCGACATGCACGTTCACGACCAAGCACCATCATCGAATAGAGCTCAGATACAACGGGCAGTTACGATGCAAACCAATGCTCTGCCACGCTATGATAACAGCGACAATCCGACGGGCTGCTGTCCGCGGTTCAATCCCGAGGGGTGGGATGGTGCCGAACTGCATTTCGTCGACAAGCCCTTTGTACGGGCAACGACGTGGAGCCTGCTTCATATTCCGATCAACATCGGAAGTGTATTTAGCAAGACGTTTGCGGAAATTGAACGCGCCGGCGCCCACAGCGACAAGGACTTCATTGTCCTCAGCCGCGATTTGTCAGCCTGGTGGAGCGAGCATTATTTCGCGGTGACGAAACCTGTGCCCGGCCAAGAAATGGCACACCTGAGCGGCGACTATCTGACCAAGGTGTTCGAAGGATCGTACAGTGAGATCCCGAACTGGCAGAAGGAGATGACGGCCTACGCGGCGGAGCGTGGCAGCCCCACCGAAACGACATACTTTTTCTATACGACATGCCCGCGCTGTGCGAAGCACTATGGCAAGAACTACGTCGTCGGCATCGCCAAGACCCAAGCGGCGCAGTAACCGGCAATTGCTGCACCCTTGAGTTTCACACACTGTCGTTGCTATCCCACGCATCACCAATTCCGCGCGCACGCAATTCATGACGGGCGATCTCGTTCTTGGTCATCGTGCGCGGAAATGCCGTCACGAACTCAACGTAGCGCGGCACCTTGAAGAACGCGATGCGCTCCTTGCACCATGCGATGACATCTGCCGGAGGGATCGGGTCGCCGCCGTCGACGAGTTGCACATAGGCCTTGATGTCCTCTTCGCCAAGTTCCGATGGCACGCCGATGGCAGCGCAGTCCTGAATGCCCGGATGCGACGTGATTGATTTCTCGACCTCAAACGCGGAAACGTTTTCACCCCGCCGTCTGATCCAATGCGCTTCGCGCCCGACAAAGTGGACATAACCGTCGGCATCGAGATAGCCGAGATCGCCCGAGTGATACCAAAGGTTGCGCCAAGCAGCGAGCGTTTCGGCAGGCTTGTTGATGTAACTGATCATATAGGTATTGGGCACGGCCGGGCGCAGAAGGATATGGCCGGTTGTATTGGCAGGCAGCGGATTGTCGTCCGCATCGGCAATCATCACCTCGGCCCAACCGTGCGGTCGGCCGCACGAGCCGTTGCGCCGATCATGGAGCCGCTCGCTGCACAGCAGGACACCCATCTCGGTCATCGCATAGACCTCCAGCATCGGAATGCCGAAGCGCGTTTCAAACTCGTCGCGCAAGTCCTTGCGAACCTGGCCGGCGGCAATGCCGACACCAACACGCACCTTGTGTTCCTGATCCTGCTCGGACGGATCAGCCAGCAACAGCACTGACATCATCGTGCCGAGAGGGTCGATAATCGTGACATTGTACTTGCGGATGATCGACCAGTATCTGCTGGCACTGAACCATTTCTCCATGACACCGGTCATGCCACAATAAAGCGGGCCGGTGATCGCAAACTGCTGTCCGCCGATATGGAAGAAATGCGAATTGGCAAAGTGCACGTCCTGGTCGGTTGCCTCCGCAATCTCCTGATACCGGATCGCAGCTCCAATATAATAGAGGTGCGAGACGAGCACGCCCTTTGGCATGCTGGTGCTGCCACCCGTATAGACGATGCACATCGGGTCAGTCGGATAGACGTCGGCGTCGGGAAGTGTGACGTCACCGTCAAGCAACTCCGCTAGCGCCCGGGCGCCCGAGATGATGCTCGGATCACCATGGACAAATACGTCCGGATTGACTTGCAACTGCGACAGCGAGGCTGCGTAGATCTCGGCGAGTTCCTCATCAACGACAAGCATCTTGGCGCCGGTATCGTTGAGGCTGTAGGCGAGATCGTCCTTGGCCAGGGAAACATTGAGGGCGGCATAGACAGCCCCGATCTTGGCACAACCGAACCACAGCAAGACCTGTTCGACAGCGTTGTACATGAAGGTGGCGACGACATCGCCTTTCCCGACGCCGTTGGCGCGCAGTTGATTGGCGACCTGGTTCGAACGACGATCGGCCTCGGCATAAGTGAGGACCTCATCGCGACAAATCAGATAGGGTTTGTCACCATAGGCGGCACGCAGTGTGATGAGATCGCGCAGCGTCGTCGCGTGGGGCGTTTGGCCCATGATTTCGATGTCGGTCATGTCGCCTCTTTTCGTCGTCGTCCCTTCAGGACTTTGATAGTGCTTCGATCTGCTCATCAGGCCAGCCGAGGATATCGCCGAGAACATAGCGGTTGCCACTGCCAAGTATGGGTGCGGTTCGGTACAGCGGTGGTCGTTCACCGGCGACGCGCCATGGCGCCGCGACAAGCTGCTCGGCGCCTGTGACCGGATGATCTGCCGCAAGCCAACCGGGGCAGTCAGCGAAATACGCAGCACGATCGGTGTCTTCGAGATTGAGGACCGGCACGCAAAGGTCTTGTCCCGGTTCGCTGACCGTGTAGCGACCGTCACCGAGGCCCTGCACGTCGACATCATGCCTGTCAGCAGGTGTTCCCGCGAGCGTTGCGGCCGCCTCGATCTGGGAGAGATCGATCGTCATGCCATGACCGGATTCGCGCGCACGAAACACGCCGGCCAGGGCAGCGAGCACGGCAAACAGCGCGGCATTCGGATCGCTGATCGAAAACGTTGGCGAGCCGACAAATTCGCCATCCGATGTGATATGCGCCTCCGCCCCCGCGAGCGCACTGAGGACCAGACCATACGAGCGAAGATCCTCGATGGCAGAACCCCGGCCCGGGCCACTCATGGATAACTGGACCAGAGATGGATTGGCGTCGGCGAGAACGCTGGCACCGAGACCCAGACGATCAAGCGTGCCAACGGTGAAATTGTCGACCAGCAGATGCGAGGTCTCGGCGAGTTCAAGCAATGCATCGCGGCCCTCTGCCGACTTCAGATCGAGCGACAGCCCGATCTTGTTGCGGTTGAGGCTGTGAAAATAAAGCGACGACTCGATGCGCGTTGCCTCGTCCATTTTGCCACGCATCGCCTCAAAGCCACGCGTGCGATAGAGATCAAAACGGTTCGCACTTTCGACTTTGATAACCTCGGCACCGAGGTCGGCGAGCATCTGGCCAACCATCGGGCCGGACCAGATCCAGGCCAACTCAATGACGCGCAGGCCGGCGAGCGGCTGCGCCGCCTGCGATGCCTGCTGAGATGCTGGTATGGGTATCGCGCGATGGCCTGTCTGCTCGACGACAAATGGCATCGCAGGTTTGCCGTCAACCATGAAATCCGATCGGAACACACCGGCCGCTTCGGCCTCGGATTGGGTGTAGACCGGCGCGATCACGGCGCCATTGGCGAGGCCGCGCGCAAGCAGCTCATCTCGGGTGAAGTCGGCGAGCGCTGCTTCAAGTAAAGCATCCGCTGCAGCGCTGTTGCGAGCGACAACGAACGGGTCCTCGTACTGCGGTGCCGTGGCCCAGGCGGGATTGCCGATGGCGGCCTGAATGTTCTTCCAGTCCCGGCGGGAACGACCAAGAATGGCGACATAACCATCCTTGCAGGCAAAAAAGCCCATCGGAAAGATGCCGCCATGATCAATGCAAAGCCGGCCGTTGCGCCGCCAACTGTGCGCCATCTCGTCCGGGCCGCCGGAATTCTGCAGGCTGAACGCCCGGAGAATATCTGCCGACGACACATCGTAGCGTGTCGGACCTGACGCTGGTCCGGCCCGACGCCAGCATTCGGCCAAAGCCAGCATGGCGCCGTGCGCGCCGCACCATTTCTCCGGCATTTCTACCGGGAGCGGAACGGGCGGACCGTCGGTCCGGCCGATTACGGTGGCCGCCCCGGAGATCGCCGCCGCGAGGGCGCCGCCGCCATCCAGAGCAACCTGAAAATCCCAGAGTTGGATTGTGGCCGCCCGACTGTCGCTGGTATTGGGGCCATCGGAACCACAAATCAGAATGTCGGCATCTGGGGCCGATTTGGGGTGGTGCCCCGTTAGAAGTGCCAACCAGTACGCCGCAAAGTGGCTTGACCTGTTGTTGCTTTCAACACCAATGCGCGCAGCCGCTGCGACGGGAATGGAGCGGTTCAACGTCATATCACGCCGCGTCCGTTGTCGCTGGTAGCGGGAAACCGACAGGCCCGTTCTCGCGGGACGGTAAGGCGACGACGGCCGTGCCATGTGCTGATGGAATATCGCGCTGGCATTTGGCTTCAACGTCGATATCGACCAGACAGGTCGTGCCAACCGAGCGCTTGCCGGTGACCGTGCCGCGCCACCAGATCGTATCACCGACCAGGTTCGGCCGGCGCACAGACACATTGAGCTTGTGCAGAAAGCCGTGATCACCAACCCAATTGGTCAGCATGTGCTGTGCCCACGAGATCCGCTGCGGACCGATGTCGTAGGCGCCTTCCATGCCAACGTCCCGGCCGGTCGATGCCTCAAGATGCCCGCGACCGGCAGCATCCTTGGCACCGGTTTTCGGGTTAATGTGATAGTCATCATGGCGACGGCGATAGCGGATCGCATCGCCGTGCGCGCCGCCGTAGTGCAGTGCACCTTGCGTCGCCGAATACCATGCGAGGATGTCGATGACCGATAATGGTCCCTTGATCACAGGCGGTACATCATCGCCGACACCAACGTCTTCCCAGTAGAGCGGGTTGCCCCCGCGGCGGGGCTCGGCAAGCACCGCCCGCTCGATTTCGTCAAGTTGCTCGGGCGTGTACTGTTGTGGCTCCGCGATCGACGACTGATCGGCTTGCGGGTCGTCGCCGCTCTTGTTGTGTCGAACGCGCGGCGTGCGTGCGCACTTGCCAAGAGCCGTCGCAACACATCGGTCATGCTGATTGAAGTAGCGGATCTCACCGGTTTGCAGCAGCCAACGCGCAAAACGGCGCCCCGATTTTTCCTCCTGCGTGAGCAGCTGCGCCTCGACGGCGAACCGGTCATCAAGGCGGATCGGCTCAAACCATGTCCAGTCGGTACCCGCATAAACCCACTGCACGCCTGGCAGTTTCGGGGCGACGATGGTTGAATCGACGCCGTAGAGCATGCACGGCGGCCCGAGCAGGCCGCCGGTCAGGGAGCTGGCGGCATAATCCGGATCAAGCCACAACGGATTGTTGTCGCCGATGCCCCAGGCGAAATGGCGGATCGCATCGCGCGTTGCCGTATCGATCCATTGCATGCGGGTGCGCCGCAGAGGCTGGCCGATCAACGCCGCCGCCGCGGCAATGCCGTCTTCGGTAATCTCACCCCACGCCATGCATCACCTTTACGTTTCCGGCGCGCCCGGTTCGATTATTCAGCAGCAAAACTACGGGCAGCCTCGATATCGATTGTGCCTTGCACGTGCGGCAGCACTTCCTTGGCAAAGAGGCGCAGCATATCGATGGTTTGCTGCTGTCCGTAGTAAGGCGGATAGTGCAGCATGATGGATGTCACGCCAACCGCGCGAAACTCTTCGATCCGACGGATGACCGTTTCAGGAGATCCGTGCAGCAGCGTTGTTTCGGCCAGCTTGTCGTAGGCGAATTCGTCCTCGCCGCTCTTCTCGGTGACATCGCCGAGATAGCCGCCGGCATTGACGCCGGACATAAACGTCTTCATGTGATGCGTGATGCCGTCTTCGCTTTCGGCCTTGGCCTGAACGTCGGTTGGCGCGACATAGACCATGCGTACGACATCGACCCGGCCGAACGCCGGGTTCTTGTTGAGCGGGTCCGGCGCGTTCTTCATGTGGCGACGGTACCAGTTGATATTTTCACCAATCTTGTCGACCGATGGCAGCGACGACTGCATGAGCCCGAAACCGTTCTCGGCCGCCATCTTCATCGAGCCTTCGGTGCCCGCCCCCATGTAGAAAGGTGGATGTGGCTGCTGGATCGGTTGCGGAAAAATCTCGTAGGCGTCGCCGATTGAGAATTGGTGAAACTTGCCGTTCGCTGAAATGCGCTTCTTATGGAAACCATCAAGGATCAGCGGGATCGCCTCGGCCTGCCGCTCGCGACGGGTCTCGAAGTCGATGCCAAGGCCTTCGTATTCATAGGGGCGGTAACCGGAGCCCAGCCCGAGCTGGAAGCGGCCGTCACTCAAAATATCGACGAAGGCGGCGTTCTCGACGATCCGCAAGGGATGGTGCAGGGGCACAACCATGACGGCGGCGCCGAGTTTGATCTTGGTTGTCTTGGCGGCAAGATACGACAGGTAGCTGAACGGATCAGGCAGAATGCCGTACTTGTTCGAGAAATGATGCTCTGCGATCCACACACTGTCAAAACCGAGCTCTTCGGCTTCGACGACTTCCTGCGTGACACGCGCATGAATCGCCTGATGGGGATATGGCTCTGACTTTGGATCGGGATGCGATGTTAAAAGTAGACCGAATTCCATGTTATCCGTCCTTTCCCATCGTGCGCTGCAACGCGCTAAAGTGAGGTGACTCGTTCAGCGCCAACCACATCGGATGACGAAGTATGGCATTGGCGACCAAGCTTTGAAATAGCGCTGCAATAGCAAATTGATTTCGCAACACAACACCGGAAAGGCCGCGCGCTCCGGGGTTTTGCCAGCAGAATCATCATGACCGGCTCCACATCAGCAACGGGATATTGTTCATGAACATTCGAGAAATTGCCAACGGCCTGCGTTTTCCGGAAGGACCGATCGCCTGTCGCGATGGATCGATTATCGTTGTCGAAATCGAAGCTGGACGGCTGACGCGTGTTGACCAGAGCGGTGAGAAGACGATCATTGCCGAGACGGGCGGCGGCCCCAACGGCGCGGCCATCGGCCCGGACGGGCGACTGTACGTGTGCAACAACGGCGGCATGCGCTTCATTGACAAAGATGGCTTGTTGTTTCCCGTGCCCGCGCAGGAAGGCGAACGCACAACCGGATGGATCGACGCGGTTGATCTCGACGGCGGTAACGTCGAGACGATCTACACGGAATGTGATGGCGCGCCACTGAAAGCACCAAACGACATCGTCTTTGATGCGACCGGCGGCTTCTGGTTTACCGATCATGGCAAATTGCGCCGCGACACACGAGATCGAGGCGCAGTGTTTTATGCGGCAGCCGACGGTTCTTCAATCAAGCGCGTTATTGTGCCGTTGGACAGTCCCAACGGAATCGGGCTGTCGCCCGACGGAAGCGAACTGTATGTCGCTGAGACGCACCCGGGCCGTTTGTGGGCCTTTAAAATAGACGCACCCGGCTCGATCGCCCGGGCCGAAAGCGCCCCCGCGCCATGGGAGCGCGGGTATCTGCTGGCCAATCCATCTGGGTACTGCATGCTCGACTCGCTCGCTGTCGATGCACGAGGCCATGTCTGCGTGGCGTCGATCCCGCACGCCTTGCAGGTCGTCTCACCGGATGGCACGTCTGTGCAACGGGTCGAGATGCCCGATCTGATGCCGACCAATATCTGTTTCGACATCACCGGGAGCGAGCAGGCCTACGTCACCCTGTCAGCCGGTGGCCGATTGGTCGCGATGGCGTGGCCGGGCGCCGGTCAAAAGCTGGCGTTTGAACATTGACCGGACATGCCGGCAAGTCGTCAAGAGCAGGTTTTGGCCGGCTCTACTGAGCGGTCTTGGCCGGGTTGCCAAGACTGTCGGATCCTTGGAACGCGATCGACTTCAGTTTCAGTGCCGCAATCGCGCGTTCAATTTCCTTTGTCTGCGCCAACAATCCTGCAATTGCTGTCTCAATGATGGCATTGCCGGTCGTATTGCCCTCAGCAATCATCTGATCGTAAGCCTCCCCGCCTTTGGCCCGATCGACAATCGCCTGAAAGTTTGCGAGCGACGCATCCAGCGCCCGACGCAATCGACCATCGACATCGCTTGATACCGCTTTGACCAGATCCGAAACACTCGGGCCGGAAATGACGCTGCCGTCAACGCGCTTGTAGCGCCCCAGATAGACGTTTCGAATGCCGAGCATGTCGTAAAAGTGCGATGCATGCGTGTTATCTGAGAAGCAGTCGTGCTCCTCTTCAGGGTCATGCAACAGCAGGCCGAGCTTCATACGTTCGCCGGCAAGCTCGCCATAGGACAGCGAACCCATACCGGTGAAGATGGCAATCAAGGCTTGATCAACCGGTCCCTTGATCAAGGCCTGCCGCGCGGCACCGCCTTTTCCCCATTGCGCCGTCATCCAGGCCAGATCATCGACGAGGAGATCGGTCACCACCATCAGATACTGGCCCCTGCGATCGCAGTTGCCACCTGTGCAATTCTTACGATCGAAGTCGGTCGCCGGCCGGTTGCCGGCGCCGGGGCCGGTTCCATTGAGATCCTGTCCCCAGAGCAAGAATTCAATGGCGTGGTAGCCGGTCGCGACATTGGCTTCGATGCCATCTGCCTCATGCAACGTCCCTGACAGGAACTTCTTGGTGATGTTGGTTGCATCAACCAAGCGGCCAGCAATCTTGATCGTCCGCTTGGCAATGATGTTCGCAACGTAGAGCTGGTTCTCGTCGGACTCCGTTCCATACTCGCCCTTGACGTAGTCGATCAGGCCTTCGTCAAGCGGCCAGGCGTTGACCTTGCCTTCCCAGTCATCGACGATCCTGTTGCCAAAGCGGAAGACCTCCGATTGTTGATAAGGCACGCGCGCGGCAATCCACGTATTGCGCGCCGCGATCAGGTTGACCGGAGATGGCCGGGCGATGAGCGCTTGAATAGCGGCCTGCATCTGTTTCGCCGTGGCAAGCGCATCGCCGTACACCGCTTGTGCAATATCAGCATAGCTCTCGACGACTTTGCGTGACACCCCTTCGTCAGAGCGCGCAACGCTTGGAGCGATGATCATCAAACAGAACGTCAGCGCTGCAAAAAGTCGACCTCGTCGCATCTTCATCTCCCATGGAGAACGCTCGATCCGCCTCCGCATGTGGTCCCGTCGATCGTGAACACACGGCAGTGCACGATCGTGCACAATTTGCCGGTCTCTTTGGGAACACCGCAAAACGTTCGACACATGCCCCGTTAAAACGTGCCCGTGCTGGAAAGAACCACACCATCGCCGATCAGTCAATAAAACATAGCATTTTCAATAAGTTAGAATTATTCTAAGAAACACGAATGCGTCGATCCCTGTGGCAGACGACATCCGGCCGGTCGGTTCTTATCGCGCTGAATAACCTCACGATTCCTCAGGTCAGAAGGTCGTTATGATCATCCGACGGCCACAACCATCGCGACGCGGGCCGCTATGATTGGCGCAGAAAACGAAAACAGCTCACGCAGGTGATCGGCTTGCCAAGCGTTAGCAAGGTTGCCTGCAAATCACACCGATGCAACTCTGGAACCTGACCACGGTTGGCGTAGGGTGGCCGACGACAACGACCATCGGCCCACGGCAAGCCGTTCAGCCGGACTTTCCACTGTGAAGCATGAGGACAACCATGAGTGTCGCAACGATCAAGAACGCAGAACAGCACATCGAGAGCCTGCGCGATGATCGCTCGATATATCTGGATGGCGCACGCATAAAGGACGTCACGACACATCCGGCGTTCAGGAATTCCGTACACACCGCGGCTGGCCTATACGACTTTCAGGCGGCCTCGGAAAATTCAGACCTTATGACGTTTGAGTCCCCGACCAGTGGCAGACGGGTCAATCGCGCCTGGCAAATGCCCGAGTCGTACGAGGAACTCGTCGTGCGCCGCCAAGCCCTGGTGGCCTGGGCTGAGCAGCACGCCGGGTTCATGGGGCGTTCACCGGACCACCTGGCCTCGGCTGTCACAGGCCAGCTGATGGGGCGTGACGTTTTTGAAAAAGACAATCCTGCCCGAGCCAAGGCATTCTGGGACTACTACGTCTACGCGCGCGACAATGACCTGTTTCTGACCTACGTCATCATCAATCCGCAGGTCGACCGGACCAAGGCGTCGAGCGAGTTGGCGGTCGACGACCCGATGATGAAGATCGTCGACGAGGACAGCACGGGTGTCACGGTTCGCGGTGCCAAAATGTTGGGCACCAGCTCGATCATGGCCAATGAGGTGTTCGTTGCGCATTTGCAGCCGCTCAGGCCAGACGAAGAAGATTATGCGATCAGCTTTGCGCTGCCGATGGGCAGCAAAGGCCTGAAGGTACTCTCACGCAGATCGTATGAGGCGTCAGCGACATCCGAGTTTGATTATCCGCTGGCGTCACGCTACGACGAAAACGATGCCTTGATCTACTTCGATGACGTCAAGGTGCCGTGGGATCGCGTATTCGTCCACCGCAGCCCGGAAATGTGCCGACGGCAGTTTCACGATACACCGGGCCATATCTACCAGAACTATCAGGCCCAGATACGCCTGACCGTGAAGCTCAAGTTCTATGTTGGCCTGGCACGGCAGATTTGCGAACTGATCGGCACGGCCAAAATGCCGCCCGTGGCAGAGACGCTCGGCAGGCTCGCCGCGCAGGCAACCGCAATCGAAAACATGCTCTATGGCACAGAGGTCAAGGGCACGATGCATGGCAGGTATTTCGTGCCGGACCGCCATTCGGTCTACGCCGCCCAGACTTTGACGCAGGAATACTATCCGCAGATCATCAACACGATCCGCGAGTTGTCAGGTGGTGCACTCATCATGTTGCCGTCCTCCGTGCAGGACTTCAACGATGCGGATCTCGCGCGGATAATTTCAAGCGTGCAGATGTCGGCCGACGGCACAGCTCCGTTGGATCGCGTCAAACTTCTGAAACTGGCCTGGGATGCCATCGGCTCCGAGTTTGCGAGCCGGCATACGCAGTACGAAATGTTCTACGCCGGCGCTCAATTCGTCACACGCGGTCACAGTTATCGGACCTACGACTGGGAGCGCGCAAAGTCACTCGTTGCGACGATCGGGGATCGCTACGATCTGGACGGCGCCAGGGAATCGACCAGCAACACTGCAGCGGAGTAAAGGGCTGGACTGCGCAGACGGCAACGGCGGGAGCCGTTTGAAAGTTCGTCAGATGATGGGAACCACACGCTACAACCAGTAGTGCGGCCAGCCGTAGTAATCATGCAGAAAGGCCTCGTAGTCCCGGTTGAGTTCGGAGCGTTCATCGTAGACGGGACTGTGCCGAATCGCATCCGCTGTCACGTTCGCCCGCATCGTTCGACCCGGCCAATCGATCGCGTCGATGGCATCTGCGCCGAGCAGCACAAGCTTGCCCATCAGCCATTCACCGGTGTCGACGACGAGGTATCGGATCGTCCAGGTTGCTGTTTCGATGACAAATCCATGCACTTTGCCCATCTCGGCATCGACCGCAGATACCGAATAACTGCACGTCTCATTGGTGCTGCGCAGGTGCGCATCATGCGGCTCCCCGGCCACCTGCCGAGATACCGGCGGTGACGTCTCAAGCTCCGGCGCGCGCTCGACCTCGTGCTTCGAAATCGACAGCACGAGTGTCTCTTCAGGCGACTTGATAGCGCTTACCGATGTCGGGTCGATGAGCACTTCGTGATGTATAAGAAAGCCGCCGGTATTCACGACGATTGAACGAATTTTCCAGGTCTGATCGTCAAACAGCAGATCCTGAAGCGAACCGATGCGTCCATCGGTTGCCTCTATGTCATATCGAACCAATTCGCTTGACGTGCGCAACATCGCGACTGCCACCCATAAATTTATGCCTGGAAACATCATCCCGATTTTTTGTGCAACGCCATTGAGATGTATCAAGGCCGCTCCGATCGAAAAAGCGGTACTCCATACGACCGTTCATCTGCATCGAGGGCGACACCGTGGCGTTGCAGCTTCCACTGGGTGCCAATATTGCATTCTTCGCGATCGCCGCCTATGCGGTTTGGATTGCGGGCACGCAACTGGCAGTTGTCGCCGAAGAAATCTCCGACCGTCATCACCTCGGCAAAGACATCATGGGGCTGGTTTTCCTGGCAACGGCGACCGAGCTGCCGGAAGTGGTCACCACCATGTTTGCTGCGATCGAAGGACAGGCAAGGCTGCTGCTCAACAACATGTTCGGCGGTATCGCATTGCAAACAGCGATGCTTGCCATCGCTGACCTCGTCGCCGTGAACGTGGCGATCACACGCTTTCCAGCCAAGCCAACGCCGATACTTGAAGGCGTCTTATTGATGCTGACGTTGGCCGTCCTGCAGGGCATTATCCTGCTCGGCGACATCGCCCCGGTCGGCCACGTCGGGCTCGGCACCATGTTACTGGCAGGGCTTTACATTTGGATTATCCAGCTGCTTCGCCAACAGGATCGCGATGCCGTCTGGGTTCCGGTCGAGATCCCCAAAGTGGAGGCCGGTGACCGTTCAAAAGGCCTCCTCGCGCGTGTCGCCGCGGAAACCCAGAACCGTCTTTATGGCCGGTTTCTTTGGGCCGCCGTGATCATTCTCATATTCGGGGTTGTGCTCGTTATGTCAGCAGAAGCCCTCGCCGTACAGACCGGCCTCGGCACAAGTTTCATCGGCGCAACATTGCTGGCCGGCGCGACATCACTGCCGGAGTTGAGCACCACGGTCATGGCCGTGCGGCTGCATTCGTATACGATGGCGATTTCGAACATTTTCGGAAGCAACCTCATTATGGTGTTGCTCCTGCTGCCGGCCGACATGATCTATACCGGCGGCCCCTTGCTCCTGGCGGCCGACCCGTCCGCATCGTTGGCGTTGGTGTGCGGTCTCGTTGTCACCGCCATTTATGTCATCGGATTGATCATCCGTGGGTCGAGGCGCGTGCTGGGCATGGGTTATGACTCCGCCGCCGTACTCGCGATCTACGGCGGGTTTCTCATCGTTCTCTACACGCTGCGATGACCAGCCGAACCTGATCGGCTCGGAAGCGAGGCCGTGCCGCCATCACAGAGTACGCGGCTGGCTGGGAATATCGACGCTCTGGCAGAACTCAGCCGTCTAGCTCTGGACGCGATGGGCGACGGCCTGCCCACGGCCGCGCGACCTCGAACAACGCCGCGGCGCGCAGCAGCAGTGCATCTTCACCGCGACGACCGACGAGTTGCAGCGCGATGGGCAATCCATCCGAGCTGAAGCCGGCCGGCAGCGTGATGGCGGGGTTGCCGCTCAAGTTAAACGGATGCGTATAGGGGTACCAGGACTGCCGGACGGGGCCGACCTTCTTGTTGTTGATGACAACGTCGGAGAAGAAATCGTGATCGATCGAGAGCGCCGTGCGCGCGAGCGTTGGCATGACGAGGATGTCAGTTTCTTCAAACCAGCCCTGCACCTGCCGATAGATATCAGTGCGCGTGAAGATCGATTTGAGGACGTCCTCGCCGGACGTGCCGCGTCCCTGGTCCATCTGCCGGAGCAACGTTTCGCTCATGCGATCACCGAAGTCAGGCACGAATTGACGATATCGCGCATTGAGCAGCGATGACCACAACGCCTGGAAAATCGGCTCCGCCGGCGCGAAGTCATCCGCCATCTCATCGACCACCGCGCCATGTTCGGCAAAGCTCTGGGCCGCATCCGTGCAGGCCGCGAGCACTGCGCCGTCGACTTCGGAATTGCCGAGGTAGGGACGCCAGGCCATGCGGATACCGACCAGATCCTTGGCATTGTCGACCGCGTCGACAAATCCGGACGCCGGCAGGAAATAGGAATGCGGATCGCTGCGATCCATGCCGGCCATCGCTTCCAGCATCATCGCGCAGTCGCGCACCGTTCGGGTCGTCGGATCGATGTAGGACGTGTTGCCGTAGGCATCCGGCGCCGTGTCGTGCGGCACGAGGCCGAGCGATTTCTTGAAACCGACGACGCCATTGCAGGCAGCCGGGATACGGGTCGACCCGCCACCGTCTGTTGAAATGGCCAACGGGGCAATGCCGGCTGCGGTGGCGGTGGCAGCTCCGCCGGACGAGCCGCCAGAGGTATGGTCCTTGCTCCAGGCATTGCGTGTGCGCCCGAACAAAGGGGCTTCGGTAAGTGGCTTGTGGCCGAACTCCGGTGTCGTTGTTTTGCCAAGAATGATCGCACCGGCCGCTTTCAACCGCGCAACAGCAATCGCGTCCTTCGCCGGCACGTTATCCTCGAAGACATAGGACCCGAACGTCGTTCTGATGCCGGCCGTGTTGACAAGGTCTTTCACCGTCACCGGGACGCCGTGCAAAGTGCCGAGCGCATCACCGCGCATAACAGCGGCTTCGGCGTCGCGAGCCGCCGCCATCGCTTGGTCGGCGCAGATCGTAATGAACGCGTTCAGCGAGGTTTGCGATCGCTCCGCGCGCTCAAGCAGGGCGGTCGTGACGTCGACCGGCGACAGTGACTTTGCCTTGATGCGTCCTGCCAATTCGGTCGCTGACAGATAGGCGATTTCATTTGTCGACATGGTTTGCTGTCCTCAGTGCCGCTTGTCAGATCGCCGATTGTCTAAAGTGATATGGCGGCCGCCATCCCGTCCGCAGATGGATCGGCGCCGCCGTCAAGTCGGCCATCCTGGATGCGGATCGTGTGAACGGTCGGGTGCATATAGCTCATCGCGTGGCGCAAGGTCGGGTAGCCACGCGCTTGCAAGTCACGTTCGGTCGAACGCAGGATGCGATTGGTGACCTCAATCGTGTCGGACGTCGTGGTGAAGCGCGGCGCCGAGACCGCCTCCTGCGCCGTCATGCCGAAATCGATGACATTGAGGATCGCCTGCAGGTTACCCATCGTGATCGTCGTGCCGCCCGGCGCGCCAACCAACAGATAGGGCTTGTCGCCCTTGAAGACGATGGTCGGCGAGAGCGCGGAGAAGCGCGCCTTGCCCGGCGCCAGGGAACCGGTGTGGCCCGGCCGCGGGTCGAACACCATCATGCAATTGTTGTACATGAAGCCAAGGCCTTCGGTCACCGTTCCCGAGCTCGATCCAAGCGAGTGCGTCATCGACACCGAGTTACCGGCACTGTCAGCGACGCAGATATGCGTGGTTTCCTTACTTTCCGCGCCGCCACCTTGCATGCGCGGGACATGGGTTTTCTCGCCACGCTTGATCCGTTCTGCCATCCGCCTCGCGTAATCTTTCGACATCAGTTCATCGAACGGAATATCGACGAAACGGGGGTCGCCCATGCGGTTGTCCTTGTCGACGGTGGCAATCTTCATCGCCTCGGACACGGTTGCGATGTAGTCAGGCGAATTGTGGCCCATGCCCGCCAGATCGAAGTTTTCAAGGATGTTGAGCATCACGATGATCATGAGACCGCCACCAGGTGGCTGGTTCGTGGCAATCCGATAGCCGCGATAATCGGTCCACAGCGGGTCGGTGTGCTCGGTCGCGCAGGATGCCAGATCCTCGAGCGTGATCAGGCCGCCGTTCGCGCGCATATCCGCGTCGATCTTGGCCGCGATCTCGCCATGGTAGAAATCCTCAAGGCCCTTCTCGGCAATCCGTCGGTAGGTGCGTCCCATGTCGGGATTACGCAGAATTTCGCCAACGCCGTAGGGCGTACCATCCGGCTTGATGTAGATGCGGGCCGTCGCCGGGTCATCCGTGATGCCGCGAATGCGGGCGATGCGTCCGTTTTCTGCCCCGCGCATCCAGAACCCGTGAACATGCGGGCGCACGGCAAAACCTTCTTCGCAATAGTGAATGGCCGGCTCGATGACATCCGCCAGCTTGCGCGTTCCATAAAGATCGAGTGCCTCGCCAAACGCTTTCAATGTCAACGGCGTCGTGGCCGACTGATAACCGATTTCGTTGATCTCGCCGTTGAGCACGAAACCGAACCCGTCATCGCATTCCCGGACGATCGCGTCGGCCCACATGTCTGGTCGCGTCGCCTGTGGCGCACGACCGTGAAAGTCAATCAGTTTGTGGACGTTCCTATCGGCCAGATAGACATGAAACGAACCAAAGCCGGCAATGCCGCACATCTGCGGGTCGACCGCGGTTTGCACCAACGCGGCACCGATCGCCGCATCAACGACGTTGCCGCCATCCTTGAGGATCTCCAAGCCCACTTCAACGGCTTCTGGCTGCGGGGCGGAAACCATTCCCTGGGTCATCGTGTATCGGCCTTTTTGATTGAGTGTTTGAGCTTACGCGGATTTGGACGCGATGCCATCGAGTTTGCGATATGTCTTGACGCGCGGTGTCGACGTGACCTTGATCAGATATGCACCGCATGCCAACCTCTGCGTGAAGACCGTGCGATGAAATGCGGAGAATTGCCATGCAGGATGTGTCACCAACGGCCGGTCCGTTTGCAGGTGTACCGTCTTTCGAAAAGCCACCGCTGATCGGTTTGCGCCCGCCGCGATGTCCGCCGTTTGTCGATATCACAAGCTCGGATCAACTGTTGCCGTATCTCGAGCACGTCGCGCAACGGCCTTACAATCACGGCCTCAACGCGTGCTGGGACCTGAAAGAAGGCGAGCGCGTTCTGCTGCGGGTCGACAACTGGCACAGCGACCTCACCATCCAGGCCTGCCAGAAGATCCTCGAAAAGTACAAGGTCAAGTACGAGATCAAGAAGATCGATCGTGGACCGATTCCGCAATGGGTCGGTGCCGACGAGGTCGACTACTACCTGTTCCGCACCAAGGAATTGGCCGAGTGGATGGACTGGTGGGAGGAAGAGGAAAAGAAGCAGCAGTACGACAAGATCCTGATGGGCTATGGCGGCCCCGTGCTGGCGGAGCGTTTCATCAAGATCCAGCGCATGCCGTTCATTACGCCGGAGATCCTCGCGTCACCGGCACATGCGATGCCGATCGAAGTGCTGAACGCCATGGACCGCTGGACGTGGGACCGAATCCGGACGGCGAAACGCGCGCGCATCACGGACCCGGAAGGGACCGACCTCTCGTTTACCAATCACCCCGAATACTGGGACGCGAACCGCGAGTTCTACAATGCCGATCTGACGGCTGCGACCTGGACCGGCAATGAACATTTCGGCCGGCAATATCTGCCCGGTCACATCACGGGCCGGCCATGGATGTTCCATCCCAAGAAGGAAGACGGCAACGGTGTTGTCGCCGGTACGACCAATCACATCGCGGCAATGGACTGGACGCAATTGGTCATCGAGAACTCCAAGGTGACCCAGATCAATGCCGGCGGCGAGTTCGGCAACAAACTGCGCGATGTCATGGATCGCACGAAGGACATTCAGTATCCAACGTTTCCTGACAAGGGCCTGATGTACTGGTGGGAAGCCTCGATCGGCACGAACCCGCACATTCACCGGCCACGCAAGGATTTCCCGTCGGGCTTCGTGAACTGTCTCTATGAACGCGTGCGCTCCGGCGTCATCCATATCGGCTTCGGCACGATCATTTCATCGATGGCCGAGCGCGAGGCGGCTCGCGCCGGCCATCTGGTTGGCCATTGGCACATTCACCTGTATTTCCCGACCTACACGCTGGAGCGCGAGGGCGATAACGAACCGATCATCGAGAACGGTCGCCTGCTCGCTCTCGATGATCCGGAGATTCGCAAGATCTGCTCGAAGTACGGCGATGCTGATCTGTGGCTCGATGAATCGTGGAACCCAGCGGTTCCCGGCATCAACATGGCCGGCAATTATTGGGACCACTACGCCAAGGATCCGCTGCACTGGGTCAAGACCGAACTGGAGGTGTGCCGCAATTATCACCCGATGTTCATGAAGATGGTCGGTGCCGATGACAAATACTGCCACGGTCCGGGCGCCGATTGGTGGAAGGGTGGCTGCTGCGGCCACAGCGGCCATGCGCCGAACGTCCTGCCGGGCAATTGCTGCGGGTGATGCGGCGCGTGGCTGGTGTGGTGGTCTTTCTATCCGGCTGCCACGTTGGGTTACGCGCGGGGCGCGGCCACCGCGTGCCGCACGTCACGGGCCGCGCCAACCTAACCTACAATTCTTCTTACTTTCCAAGCGGTTGAATGCCGTCGTTCAGGCGTGAGTTAGGTTAGCGGTCCCCTGCCGGATTGTCACAGCCAAACGCGTCGCCCGCATAACCCAACGAAGCGGGGCACGGACGCGGTCGTGGCGGCCGGCAGGCTAACCTTGTGCCTTGTCATTGCGGCCTGAGCCGTAGTTCATGTTACGGAACCAGGTCATGTAGTCGACGTAGGTGATCGGGTCGTATTTCGGCGGATTGTCGGCGCTCGTGCAGCTTGGCAGGCATGACATCTCGACCTCCGCGCCGCAGTCGAAGAAAAACGGAATTGCGTAGCGTTCCTCACCGGTGCGGTTGACGACGCGGTGCGGTGTTGCAAGGAAGCGGTCATTGGTCCAGCGGCGCAGCATGTCACCGCCGTTGACCAGGAAGGCATCATCGTTGACAGGAGCGTCAATCCAGGCGCCGCTTGGTCCACGCACGGACAGACCCGGAACCTTGTTCGGCGCCAAGAGTGTCATGAAGCTTGTATCGGTGTGCGGCGCGAGACCAAACTCATTGTCGGCGTCGACTTCCTGTGGCGGGTAATGCGACATACGCAGTTTGTACATCGGCTTGGCAAACGCATTGTCAAAATGGTTGGCCGGCAGATCGAGCGCGATCGCATAGAGCGGCACCAGTTTCAACGCGAGCGCCTCAAGTGCATCGACGTACGCCAGACAGATCTCGCGAAACTCCGGCATGTCGTCGAGCCATTGATTGGCCGTGCGGAATGGTTTTTCGGCAACAACATCGGGATCATCAGCCGGCAGCTCACGGGCCATGAAGAAGGCTTCATTGACGTTTGGCTTGTTGTTCTTGTTGAGCTGTGAGTGCCGCGTCGTACCACCGCGCATCGGCAAATAGCCGATGTTGAATTCGTTCAGCTTGATCTCGAGTTTCTTCTCGAGCGGCCGATTGTGAAATCGGCGCGCCGCCTCGAATGCGTCGTCGATCAACGCGCGCGGCACGCCATGGTTGGTGATGAAGTAAAACCCGATGTCCTCGAAGGCATGCCGCAGGGCTTTCGCGGCTTCTTCGCGCGCACCCGCCTGACCGGCCAGGTAGGGCCCCAGGTCAATGACCGGGATTTCATCGACCGCACCTTCCCGAATCGGAGGCAAACTTGGAGCGGGTGTCGCCATTGGCTGTCCAATCGTAGTGTAATCTACCGGCCCGGCGTATCGCCTTCGCCCAGGTCCCAATAGAGACCGGCCATGATCTCCAAGGCACTGCGCGATACCGGCATGATGATATGCTCATCGGGCGCGTGTTGTGAACAGCCGGCATAGGAGTGCGGGATCCAGATCGACGGCATACCGAGCAGGTCGGTGAAAAGGTCGTTGCAAATCGAGCCGCCGGTTTGCGGAATAACGGCCAGCGGCGCATTGGTCGAGCGTGTCATCGAGCCCTTGACCCATTCCGCCCAGGGATGATCCGGTTCGGTACGACTTGCGTCAAAACCGGCCGCGTTTGCCGGTGGCGGTGGCTCGACGGTGACGCGATCGAGACCGTGCTCGGCAAAATGCCGTTCGAGCGCCGGCATGATATCGTCGGCATCGGTGCCGGCAATGTAGCGCAGCTGACAATGTGCGCGAGCCCACGGCGCGATCGCGTTGACCGGACTTTCCGGATTACCGGATTTCATTGCGAGCACGGCGAACGAATTCCAGGCATAAACGTTCTCAGCCGGTGTCAGGCCGGGCTCACCCCAGTCAGGGTCGATCTCGGGGCCATCGCTGCCGCCGTCGAGTTCGACGTCGGCGAGCACTGCCTTGGTCGCAGCCGACAACGCCGGCGGGCGCCATTCCCTGACCAGGATTTCGCCGGTCGGCGAAACGATCGTTGAGATTGCATGCGCCAGCAGGGCGCCTGGGTCGGCAAGCGCACCGCCCCAGTTGCCGGAATGATGTCCGCCAGCGCGCAGATCGCAGACAAGGTCGAAATTTGTTGCGCCACGCGCGCCAAGCGACATTGTCGGGCGATCCATGCGCACACGCGGGCCATCCGAGCCGATAAAGACATCAGCGGCGAAGGCTTCCTTGTTCGCGCCAATAATCTGATGGACGCCGGCCGACCCGTTCTCCTCGCCCATCTCGATCATGACCTTGGCGTTGAAGCCAAGGCTGCCGCGCTCATCAATCACGGCTTTCATCGCCGCCATATTAATCGTGTGCTGGCCTTTGTTGTCGGCAGTACCGCGACCATAGAGGCGCTCGCCATCACGCGCCGTCTGCCACGGGCCGGCACCTTTGGTCCATTGATCCTCAAGGCCGCGAATGACATCGCCATGACCGTAGCCAAGCACGGTCGGCCTGGCCGCATCTTCAATGCGCGTGGCAAGGAGAACAGGTCCGGCGCCGGCAACCGGATTGTCGAAAGTGCGGCATGTGAAACCGATGGCCTCGAAGGCCGGGATCATCTCTTCATCGAGATAGCGCGTCAGATGCGGCAATCCCTGCGGCACCTGGCTTTCGGTCGGGATGGCGACACGACGGGCGAGATCCACCTCGAATTGACCGCTATCGATGTAATCGGTTGCCCGTGAAATTGCTCCGGTTCGGCTTGCTCCGGGTCCACTTGGCATGACATGCACTCCTTTGACTATGCGCGCTGCCGGCCCTCATTCTCATCATAAAGATGACATTCCACGTGGTTGCCACCGGATGCAATACGCTGCGGCGCAACAGCCGAGCAATGCGGCATCACCCGAGCGCAACGCGGGTGAAAGGTACAACCCGACGGCATGTCGAGGGGGTTCGGGTAGGCCGCTCCAAGGTGCGTATCAGGCACACCGAGCGACGGATCAGGCGTCAGAACGGATGCGAGCAGCGCTTCCGAATAAGGGTGTTTCGGTGTCTCAAACAGACTTTCGGTATCGGTCTGTTCGACAATCCGGCCGAGATACATGACCGCGACGCGGGTTGCGATGTGCTCGACGACCGCCAGGTTATGGCTGATCAACAGGTACGTGAGATTGAGTTCACTGCGCAGGTCCTGCAGCAGATTGAGGATTTGCGACTGCACCGAAACATCGAGCGCCGACGTCGGCTCATCGCAGATGACGATCTCCGGTCGATTGATCAGGGCGCGGGCAATGGCGACGCGCTGGCGCTGGCCGCCCGACAATTGGTTCGGAAAATTGTTGAAGACGCGACGCGGCAGGCCGACCAGTTCCATCATCTCCTCGACACGGCGATGCCAGGTATCGGGATTGGGATCGCCCTGCACGCGCAATGGAAGCTCAATGATACTGCCAATCGATTTACGTGGATTGAGCGACGAATAAGGGTCTTGGAAAATAGGCTGCACGGTGCGCGCAACAGATAAGCGGTCAAGGCTCTTAATCGGCTGACCGGACAGCTCGATACTGCCACTGGTTGGCGCGAGCAGCCCGAGCAGCATCTTGGCCAGCGTGGTCTTGCCACAACCGGACTCGCCAACCAGCGCCATGACTTCGCCGCGCTCGATGCGCAGGTCGACACCGTTGACGGCATGCAATGGGCGCTTCGGCTTCATGAACCCTGACGAGATCATGAACGTGCGCGTGACGTCTTTGGCTTCGAGAACGACGTCACTCATCACGCGACCTCACTTGTCTGATTGCGCGCACTCTCCTCCGGCGAGAGCGTGCACCGGTAACCATGGCCCGTCTCCAGGCTGTCTCGCATGGCGACATCCTGATCGTGACATGACTTGTTGGCGTACCGGCATCGGCTGGCAAAGTGGCAGCCGCGCATCTCGCCAACGAGCGAGGGCACGATGCCGGGAATCGAGCCAAGATGCTGTCCGCGCACGGTCTTGCCGGGAATCGGAATGCACTCGAGCAGGCCTTGGGTGTAGGGGTGGGCTGGTGCATTGAAAATCTGTGTCGCGGTACCAGTTTCGACGATCTGTCCGGCGTACATAACGGCGATGCGATCCGCGACGCGGGCGACGACACCAAGATCATGCGTGATCAGAATAAGACCAGTGTTGAACTCGCGCTGCAGTTCGGCAAGCAGATGCAGGATCTGCGCCTGGATGGTGACATCGAGCGCCGTGGTTGGTTCATCGGCGATGATCATATCGGGCCCGCACATCAGGGCCATCGCGATCATCACGCGTTGGCGCAGACCGCCCGACAACTGGTGTGGGAACTGGCGCAGACGGCCCCGCGCAGCCGTGATGCCGACTTTCTCCAACAGGAACACCGCCCGGTCGATCGCCTCACTGCGCGAAACCTGCTTGTGGCGCAGCAACGCCTCGGTGAGTTGATCGCCGATTGAATAGGCCGGGTTGAGCGACGTCATCGGTTCCTGAAAAATCATGCTCATGCGGTTGCCACGGACGTCACTCATCTGACGTTCGCTCAAACTGGTCATATCCTGGCCATCGAGGATGAGACGATCCGCGGTTCGTTTGGCCTTTGATGGCAGCAGGTCCATGACCGCAAGCGAGGTCAGTGATTTGCCACACCCCGACTCGCCGACGATCGCAAGTGTCTCGCCGCGATCGACGTAAAAGCTGATCGATTGCACGGGGTGCAGCATCCCGCCACCAACGGGGATGTCGACGCTTAGATTGGCAACTTCAAGAATATGATCGGACATGTATGGCTCAAAGTCTCCCAAGCGTTCGCGCTGTGCGTCCTTAGTTTCGGTTTTCCGGTGCCGTGACGTCACGCATGCCATCGCCCAGCAGATTGATGGCAAGCACCAGCATGAACAGCGCGGCACCTGGAATCGCAATCAACCAGCCGTCAAAGAACATCAATCCTTTGGCTTCTGATATCATCAATCCCCAACTCGGCTCTGGCGGCTGCACACCGAGGCCGAGGAACGACAGGGCAGCTTCCAGCAGGATCGCGTGCGCCATCTCGAGCGTCGCAACAACGATCAGATGATTGGCGATGTTCGGCATGATCTCGCTCGCCAGGATACGCCAGGTCGAGCAGCCAAGCGCCTCGGCGGCGGTGACGAAATCAAGCGCGCGGACCTGTTGCGTCGCACTGCGCATGACAACGGCGAAGCGGTCCCAGATCAGCAGGCCGAGCACCCAGATCACTACCGTCAACGACGAACCGATGAGGCTGACCACAGCCAACGCCACCAGGACGACCGGCATCGACAGTCGGGTCGTGATGATGAAGTTGATCACCATGTCGACACGCCCGCCGAAATATCCGGCCAAGACGCCAAGCGTCGTGCCGATCACGCCGGAGATCAGCATCGCGGCGAGACCGATCATCAAGGAAATACGCGCGCCCCAGAAGAGGCGCGAAAGATAGTCTCGCCCCAGTTGGTCGGTACCGAGCGGGTGGTCCCAGGTGGCTTTGGCACTATCGAACCAGACCGGCGGAATGAGTTTTCGCGAGAGGACCTGATCGTAAGGATCGTGCGGTGAGATATAAGGCGCTAGCAGCGCCACCAGCACGATGATGCCAACGATCGTCGCGCCGATCATGAAGCCGAAGTGCCCGAACATGCGTTGTCGCAGGATCGCGCTTGGAGACGGCTCGACAATGGTTGTCGCCGTGCCGGCCGTGACGTCGTCTTTTGCGTCGATTACAGCCATAATCAAGCCACCCGGATACGTGGATCGAGCCACGCGTTGAGAACGTCGGCAAGAAAGATCAGCAGAATGTAGATTATGCTGAGCACCAGAACGATCGCCTGCATCATGGGCAGATCGGCACGCTGGATCGATTCCCATGCGAGAAAGCCAAGCCCGTTGATCGCGAAAATCGTCTCGATCACGATCGAGCCACCAAGCATGAAACCAAATTGCACGGCGGCCAGCGATACCACGGGGATAATGGCATTGCGCAGCGCATGCTTGAACAGCACGGTCATCGGGCGCAGGCCCTTTGCGCGGGCTGTTCGAATGAAGTCGGATTGCAGGATATCAAGCATGCCGGCGCGCGTCAGGCGCATCACGCCGGGCGTGATGTAGTAGCCGAGCGCGATCGACGGCATCACGAAGTTGGCCCAACTGCTCGTGCCCGTGATCGGCAGGATCTGCCAGTAAATGCCAAACCACAACATCATGGTCAGCGCAAACCAGAAGCTCGGCATGGCCTGGCCGATCACGGCGATTGTCAGGGCCACCCGGTCGATCAGACTGTTGGGGCGGATCGCGGCGAGAACGCCAAGCGGAATGGAGAGAACGAGCGCGAACGTTAGCGCGCACAGGCCGAGCAGCATGGTCGTTGGCAGACGCTCGAAGATGACCTCGGCAACGGGCTTCTTGAGATAGTGCGACTGGCCGAAATCACCCTGCAGCGCACTCGTCAGCCAGTTTAGATACTGCACCGCGATCGGCTGGTCATAGCCATAGACGCGGCGGATGTTGTTGATCTCCGCTTCTGTCGCGGTCTCACCGGCAAGCGCCATCGCCGGGTCGCCGGAAAGATAGATCATCGAAAACGTAATCAGCGACACGGTAATCGCGACCAGCACGGCCACGCCCAGGCGCTTGATCAGGAAAGGCAGCATGTTTGCCCCTGCGGTTGCAGTGCGAAAAGAGCCAAGTACCCGGCATGCTCAGATGCCGGGTACCTGCGCGTCATGAGATCACTTCCACTTGGCGGCGTAAAAGCGTGGAATCTCGTCGGATGTTGTCTTGAAGTCGAGGTCCTTCGAGAACGCGTAGTACTTGGCGTACGTGAACATCGGCAGCCAGTAAAGTTCGCTCGAAATAAGGTTGAGCGCTTTGGCGTAGGCCTTCTTTCGGACATCGGGATCCGTTGACGAATCGGCGATCTCCAGAGCTTCTTTGGTTTTTGGATCCTTGGCCGGGTCATCGCGGCCATTGAGGAAGAAGTGGCTGGTAATCGCAGAGGCATCCGGGACTGAACCGGAACCCCACGTCATGTGGTTGATCGGTGTCTTTCCCTTCCACACCAGGTCCCGGAGTTTTCGGTACTGGAGAAACGTGAGCTTCGCCTTGATACCGACCTTTGCAAGGTCGCCAATCACCGCTTCGGTATATTCGCGCTGTCGATAGGCATAGAGATCGAACTCGAAGCCATTTGGATAGCCGGCTTCCTTGAGCAGCGCCTTGGCTTTTGCCGGATCGTAGTTCCATTTCTTGACGTCCTGCGTGCAGCCGAACTGATCCGGGTGACACGCCGAATGGATGACGACAGAAGCAGGTCCGACAAGATTCTTTGTGATCGCTTCGCGGTTGATCGCATGCGCAACCGCCATGCGGACCTTCTTGTCCATGAAGAATTTTTGACCCGAGTCACCGTCCACATCGAATGCCAAATAGGAGACGCGCAGCGTCTTCGCATTCTCGACGGTGACTTTGCCACTGTCTTTAAGTCGCAGAGCTTGTTCCTTTGGAACATCCCAGATCCAGTCCAGCCCGCCCGTCAGTATCTCAGCGAGCTGCGTGTTGGATTCCTTGATCGTCCGAAAACGAATCTTGCCGATTTGCGGTTGGCCTTTCGGTCCGCCTTTCAGGTAGTTGGTATTCTTTTCCCAAAGAACATATTCACCGGCCTTCACTTCGGCCATCTTGTAGGGGCCGGTGCCAATGGGTTTGACCGCTGCGAAATCCTTCTTGCCGTCAGCCCTTGTCGGCGCCTTGTCATAATGACCTTCGGGCACCATGAAGACCGAGTTCGAAAGGTAGGCAAGAGCAGCAGGGAACGGTTTGTGCAACTCGATCCGAACCTTGTGTGAATCAAGCTTGATCGCCTGTTTGATCCAACTGACCGTCCGCCATGTCAGGACACCATTGTCCTTCTTCGACACAAAATTCAGCGTGTAGACAACATCATCGGCATCGAAATCGCTGCCGTCATGAAATTTGACGCCCTTTCGGAGCTCAAACTCCATGGCGGTGTTGCCCTTCCACTCCCATTTCGTGGCAAGCAGCGATTGAAACTCTCCCGTCGTTGGATCGAGCAGGACCAAGCCGTCCCAGCCCATTTGGCCCTGCACCACGAGTTCGCGCGTATTGTTGTAGTAGGGATCGACAACCGCAACTTCACGGTCGGTTGCCCAGTTCAAAGTATCGTCTGATTTGCCGGCGTAGCCGGGCAATGTTGTCAGCACCAACGCACCGACGGACAGTGCTAGCGCTGATAGACCTAGGGGTTTCATAAATGCTGTCCTCCCAGACAAGTTGATTATCGGGATTTCCATGCCATTCGAGGGCGCGGTTCAGACAGGTTCAGACTTTTTGGCCGAAACATCAATAGCTTTGACACTTTGATTTTATGCATGCCCACTGCATTGCGGCTCAACAAAACGCGTGGGGTCGGTTGTGACATCATGCAATTCGCAGCATGATCACAATCACTACCGGTCAACAAGCGGAGTTAAAACATGACGCAACCAGATAACATCATAGGCCTGTCGGCGGTTGAATTGCGTCGGATGATCGGGAGTGGAGAGCTCTCTCCCGTCGAAATTCTGGAGGCATTCATCGCGCGGATCGTGGCGCTCAACCCGGCGATCAATGCGGTTACGGCGACATGCTATGCGCGGGCGCGCGAAGAAGCCCGGGCGGCCGAGCAGGCTGTCAAGGCCGGTGATCAACTCGGCCCCCTGCATGGCCTGCCGTTCGCCGTCAAGGATCTGGAGAACACCGGCGGTGTTCTGACAACGTATGGTTCACCGCTGTTTAAGAACCAGGTGCCCGAATCCGACAGCGTCATGGTGGCGAGGGTCCGCAAGGCGGGTGGTATCATGGTCGGCAAGACCAACACGCCGGAATTTGGCGCCGGTGCCAATACCCGCAACCCGGTATGGGGCGCGACGGGAAATCCGTTCGATCCAATGAAGACCTGCGGCGGTTCATCGGGCGGATCGGCGGCGGCGCTGGCGCTCGACATGCTGCCGATTTGCACGGGCTCTGACACCGGCGGCTCGCTGCGCATACCGGCGGCGTTCTGCGGCATCGTCGGGTTTCGACCATCACCCGGCATGGTCCCAGCCGAACGCCGGCAGCTGGGATGGACACCGATTTCCGTGCTCGGTCCGATGGCCCGTACGGTCGATGACGCGCGGCTGCTGCTGGCGAGCCAGGCCGGCGCCGACCCGGGTGATCCACTGAGTTATCCGCAGAATACGGCAGCGCTGAGCGAGTCTCGGCCTGTTGACCTTGGCAAATTGCGCGTCGCGTGGAATGTCGACCTTGGCACCGGCATCGTCGACGCGCCGATCGCGGCGAGCTTTCGGCGTAAGATGGCGGCCATGCGCGGCCTGTTCGCATCGTGCGACGAAGTTGACATCGACTTTGCCGAAGCCGAACGCTGCTTTGATGTCATTCGCGCGGTAAGCTTCGTTGCGAGGTATCGCGACGATTATGAGGCTGACCCGAAACGACTTGGCCCGAACGTGCGGGCGAACTACGAACTCGGCAGCCGCATGAGCCTCGCCGATGTTGCCTGGGCGCATGCCGAACAGACCAGGATTTTCCGGAATGTGCAGCAGACGTTCGAAGACTACGACCTCATCATCACGCCAACGGTCGCGGTTTCACCATTTCCGTGGGAGACGCTCTATCTCGACCAGATCGGCGACAAGAAACTCAACACCTACTATCATTGGCTGGCACTGGCCTGGTACATCACGCTGACAACGAACCCGACGATCTCATTGCCGTGCGGAAAGGACGATAGCGGCATGCCGTTCGGGCTGCAGGTCGTTGGCCGTTTCCGCAGCGATCGTGACCTCCTCGACGCCAGCGCCGCACTCGAATCCGCATTCAATGCTTCCGATGAACTACGCCGGCCGATACCGACAACAGAAGCGCTGAAGCAGCCGGTAACCGCGCTGAAATCCATCGTGACCGATCCGCCTGACGATCGTCTCATCTCGAACTAGAGCCCTTCGGACTTAGATGGCGTCAATTCTGTTCGCAAACGGT
>JAGDYV010000063.1:0-34238 GCA_049116495.1 Hyphomicrobiaceae bacterium
CCCCAGCGCATCGACTTCGGCCAAGGGAATTTCGCGGCCACCTCAGGGATGACGGCTGCGATGATTTCCGGTGCCGGCCGGCCGGGCCGCTCGATGCGAGCGACGTAGAAATCACCCTTCTTGGGATCACTGACGATCTCAGCCTGCTCGATGCTCTCGAGGCCGACGCCACGCAGGAAACCCTGCAACGCCTTTTCCGGTGCGCCGACGCGCGGCCCCTTGCGCTCGTCCGAGACGGCCGGTGACATCGCCGGCACATCGGCGATATCAAGCGCCAACCGGCGCGGTGTCGCGAACGCCAAGGCGGCGCCAAGCGTCAATCCTTCAGCTTTGAGGCCCTCAGTGACGAGGCGTTTCAGGTCATCGGCGGCACGCTGTTGCATACGCGCCGGGATCTCTTCGGAAAGCAGTTCAAGGAGGAGTTCGGGCATCGTTTGTTCTTTTTGGTTGCGCGCGGATCGGGAATGGCGCGTCGATCAATTGGTCTTGACAGGTGCGGTGACGGGCGCAGGTGTTGATGCGGCGCCGAACAGCCATTCGGCAATCTCGGTCGGTGCCGGTGTCGTCGCGAGAAAACCCAAACCGATGGTAACGAGCGCCAACGCGAATAACCATACTGCACGTGGCTGCCGGCGCAGGATAACCAGCATCACGAGCAACGCGACGGCGGCCATGATCGCAAGGCCACGAATTTGGAGGTCAGTCATTCAAAAATTGCCTGCCATTCTTGCTGGCAGCGTCAATAACAGCCTATGAGCCAAAATACCACGGCATTAGAGCCTTAAGGCTGCGACGGCTGCGCAGACCACGCTCAAGCAGGGTTGAAAAGAATCCAGGATACGGCTGCACCAGCCTGTCGATTGCGAACGGTGCCGGGACCGATAACGTCGGGGCGAAGAGATCGTTCTCGTGCACCGTGGCATTCGGGTGAAAGACCACCCAGGTGTTCGTGTGCACTCCGAGATGGCCCTCTTCGGCAAAGCGCACTCGAAGCGGGTCGTCGCTGCCCTCAATGGCGATCGTGCCGCCGTCGCTCAACCCGTAATCGTCGTCGAGCAACAGATTGATCGTGCCAAAAACCTGCTGGGCTGCCTCAAACGGTGCCAACGACGTCGCGGCCAACGTGACTTCGTGCCCGTTGAAGGCTGCCAAACCGATGGAACTGCACATCACGGCAGGTTTGCCCCAGTCAATTTCCGGCTCGAAACTCTGAATATCGAAAGATATCCAACTGTCGATCGGCCACTCGTCCTGCATCGCCGTGTGCATTGCATCCTGCCAGGGGCCTGGTTCCGCAATGACGTCACCGCTGGAAAAGATGATCGCCGTGCAGGACTGCGAACGCGCGAACATCGCTGATACGCAGTTTATGACCCTGGCGGTCTCAAAACGACTGAGGAGATCGGTTGCGCCGGAATGGGCGGATATCAAGACATGTGCTTGATGCGCCTGCAGCGCTGCCTTCGCGCCGGGAAAAGCTGTCGCGCGTTGAACACACGGTTCAAAGTGATCGACAGGCAGTGCCGCCTCTGAGAAAGAGACCGAAACGCGCGTCGTCTCACGGTCAACGGTGGCGCGTATTTCACCGCTGCTCTCGACATCTTTGAACGACTGCCACTCGGCGACAGAACCGCAGGTCTCCGACAACACATCAGCGAGATCCGCCAGCGTGTAGTTGAGCGGTTCGCTTAGAAGGACGTATGCGTCAAAGCTCTCTTCCAGTCGCTGCTCACTGTACAGCTTCGCGCTTTCGAACATATCGCTCTTCCGGCAACCGATCACTTGGCAAGGAATGCACCAGCGATTTCAGGCTACCAGCGTCGACCACAATTTCACTTAAACTCCAGAATAAGTTTTCATGAGCGCGGCGACGTCGTCACGCGCCGCCGCCTTCGGTGGCGAGCCAGGCGCCGCAGCAGGCTTTGGCAAGGTCGCGCACACGCAGGATGTAGCTCTGGCGTTCGGTGACCGAGATGACTCCGCGGGCATCGAGCAGGTTAAAGATGTGGCTTGCCTTGATGCATTGGTCGTAGGCTGGCAATGCCATCTGGTGGCGCTTGTCGTTATCCGCATCCACCGGCGCCCCCTTATCGAGGATCGACTGGCACTCAGCTTCGGCGTCCTTGAAGTGTTGCAGCAGCAGGTCAGTGTCGGCGTGCTCAAAATTAAAGCGCGAATACTCCTGCTCGGCCTGCAGGAAGACGTCGCCGTAGGTCAGCCGGCGTTCATCGTCGCGGCCGTTGAAATTGAGATCGTAAACCCGGTCGACGCCCTGGACGTACATCGCCAGGCGCTCAAGGCCGTAGGTGATCTCTCCGGAAACGGGCCGGCAGTCGAAGCCGCCAACCTGCTGGAAGTAGGTGAACTGGGTGACCTCCATGCCGTTGCACCAAACCTCCCAGCCGAGCCCCCACGCGCCAAGCGTCGGACTTTCCCAATCGTCCTCGACGAAGCGGATGTCGTTGACAGTGGTGTCGATGCCGATCGCGTCGAGGCTGGCAAGATAGAGGTCGAGGATGTCCGGCGGCGACGGCTTCATGATCACCTGAAACTGGTAATAGTGCTGCAGGCGGTTCGGGTTCTCGCCGTAGCGGCCATCCTTGGGGCGGCGCGAGGGTTGCACGTAGGCGGCATTCCAGGACTTTGAGCCAAGCGAACGTAATGTCGTGGCCGGATGGAATGTGCCGGCGCCAACTTCCATGTCATAGGGCTGCAGCACAACGCAGCCTTGAGCCGCCCAGAATTGCTGCAGCGTCAGGATCATATCCTGGAACGAGCGCGTCGGGTGCAGATTGTCGGGGCGCTGCCATGACGTCGCAGCGGTGGTGTTTTTTGGCTTTTGGGGCATTGTTCGCATTCACGATTGAGTGTGGCGCGGGCGAAAGCGCCTCGCCGCAAGTTGGAGTCTATTCCATCTACGCACTGCGACGGTCCGCTTGATCTCGGACCAAATCCGCGACGGCAGTATGGTTCCAACTAACGGCTCGACGCTCTATAGTCCAGTGGTGGCGCGGTGGCGAGGCGCCGACCGGCGGCAAACCGCACGCCTTGTTAGTGGAAATGAAGATGGCCGACAGCAGCATTCCGGTTCGCGGCGCTACGACGCGAGATCCTGCGCATCCGTCGATCACGGCGGAACTGATCGCCGAACTGGTCGAGCGGTTTTATGAGGGCATTCAACGCGATGCGCGGCTCGCACCGATTTTCAAGAAGCATGTGCCCGGCGAATGGGGACCGCACCTTGAGATTATGAAAGGGTTTTGGCGCTCGGTGCTGCTCAAAACCGGCGAGTACAATGGACGCCCGGTGCCGGTGCACGTCAAACTGGGCAAGCTCGATACGGACGATTTTCGCGCTTGGCTGCAGCTGTTCAGCGCGACCGTAGACGACGTATTCGAGCCTGATGCCCGAGCGATCGTCGTCGAGGCAGCCGAGCGGATCGCAACAAGTTTGTGGCTTGCGACAAATGGTGACCTGCTGGCCAAGCCACCCGAATGGTCGACGCGGGGTTAGCCGGCCCACCTCAGCGTAGCGCAGGCTAATCCTTGGATCGATAGACGCCGGCTTCTTCGTCCCAGATGAGATTGCCGGCCTCACGCGCGCGCTCCGATGGCCCGACCGGCTTGTTGGCGGCCGCCTCTTTCGCCGCGGCGATGGCCGTCTCACGCATCTGCTTTTTCAGCCAGCGATAGCCAAAGTAAGCGCCGGCACCGACGGCGACGAGCACAACAAGTTGTGGCACGACATTGTTCTCCGAATGTGCGACTTACGCCGCATTACAGGCGCGACATTCAGAATGCGCGCCTCCGGACCACTGCGGTTGGCAGGCTGATCCTTAAAACCCATAGCGTTGCCAAATCATACGCTTCTCGACGGTAGACACCAAATCTTCGGCGAATTCGAGGCGCAGGCCGGCCAATGCCTGATCGTCGACAGCGGGCAGCGACAGCGAAGGACGACGCAGGCGTGACAGCAACCCGCCAGACTGCAGTTTGATGTTGTGGAGCACGACTTTGTCGCCAAACTCTTCGCGCATCTTGGTGCGCACGTCCGAGATGCCATCGATCAGGCCCAGCTCCTGGGCCTTGCCGGCGACCCAGAAGGCGCCGGAAAACAGTTCCGAGTCAGGACCGTTCAGCTTGTCGCCACGGCGCGACCGAACGACATTCTTAAAGACCTCGTGAATGTCGAGCTGAATCGCCTTGAGCCGCGCGATGTCCTCCTCCTGGGCCGGCTTGAACGGATCCAAGATCGATTTGTTTTCGCCAGCCGTATAGACGCGACGCTCGATGCCCAGTTTGTTGATCGCTTCAACGAAGCCGAAGGTCGCGGCAATCACGCCGATCGAGCCGACAACCGAAGAGGGATCGGCGTAGATCTCGTCACCGGCGACAGCCAGAAAATATCCGCCCGAGGCAGCGACGTCCTCGCAGAAGACATAGACCTTTTTCTTTTTCTCCTCACTCAGTTGGCGGATGCGCTTGAAGATCAAATTGGATTGTACCGGCGAACCTCCTGGCGAATTGATCACGATCGCAACGGCTGGCAGCTTCGAATAGTTGAAGGCGCGCTCGATGGCGCCGGCCGCCAGGGCGATCGAGAGCGACGGGCGCAAAGGCGACGCCATGCCGATCGGTCCGGAGAGCCTGAGCACGGGAATTTTGGGGGCGGAGGAAAAAGGCCACATACGCTTGTGTCGTCCTTTGATTGAAACAGGAAGATCTATTAGAGCGATCACATGGAACGTCGCAGAGGAATTTGCAACCAGTCCGCACGCTGTAGGTGAGGAAGCGCTCCGTGAAGGCTTTGATGCGGCGAGCGAGGCGGTCTTCGCTCATGCACCTACGTTTTCTTTCAGGTTCCTTCAGGCACCAATCGTTGCCCCAGCATCGAGCGACAGCGGCGATGGTGACTTGAGAATCTTGTCGATCTCGGGCGTAAATCGGTTGTCTTGACCATGCAGGCAGTTTGCCGGCGCAATCGTTAGCGGCGCGCGGCTGCCCCGAACGCCTCGCAAGATGACACGGGACGCAGGTTCGCCCGCGCGCGGATGCAGCGGCAAAACGGTCAACGCGCCAAAGCGGCGTTGAAATGCGCTCAGCATTGCCGACAATTGATCGGCGCGATGGATCATGATGGCCGTGCCGCCCGCTTTCGTCTTGCGCGCCATGAAGCGCACCCAGCCATCAAGGCCCGCATCGGGCATGGCGTGCGACGCCGCTTTCAAGGCGTGCGGAGATTGACGGTGCTTGGCCGCATCGTAAAATGGCGGATTGGAGACGACCATGTCGAAGCTGTTGTCGGCAAGCTGCTCATGCACCGGCTCGGCGCGACATGTAACGTCATGCGCGACAACGACGGCGCGATGTTCGAGGTCATTCGCGGCGATGTTTCGCGCGGCGAGATCACACAATGTCGCACTCTGCTCGACGAGCGTGACATGGATGCCCGGCAACCGGGCAGCTGAACACAGCCCGACGACACCGACACCGGCGCCAACGTCGAGCAGACGTTGGCCCGGGCGTCGCGCAGCAGGCGTGACGCTGGCTGCAAGCAACACAGCATCCAGCCCTGCACGGTAGCCACGGCGCGGCTGGTAGGCATGGACGGCACCGCCAAGAAAGGCATCGCAGCTGATCTCGACGCCATCTTGCGGCGCCATTGCCACCGGCTCGGGCGTCATTTCCCGGGCGTCAGTGGGCATCGCTGGAAAGCCATTGCGACAGGTCGGCTTCGGTCAATACCCGCCGCGCCTGTGCCAACTCATCGGCGTCAATCAGAATGCGCCGCGGCAGCGCTCCAATCGAACCTTCGATCGCACTGACATGCTCATCGACGAGTTGCGGGCTAAGCCCGGCATCGCGGAGCAGTACAACCACGAAGTTGAGCAGAACGATATCGTTCGATCGAAGGACTTCTCGCATATATATGCCTCGCTGGAGCACTGTGCCGCACGGCCGCAGTATAACCCATGCGCCGGCCATCACATACTGAATCGACCACGTATTGCGGCATTGACCGCACAACGACCTAAGGTGATGCCATGTCAGGGGACCGTGTTCACAAAGAACTCATCATGTTTGAGCGGATGATCTCTCGATTGTTGCCAACAACCTGCGGCAATGTGCCAGGAACAGTAGAGACGTTGGATGATTTAATTGAGGTGGCGAAACAGCGAAGAGGCAAGATCATTGGGCATCGTCGTCCCACTCAGTGACTCACGTGAACCAGGGCCCGGCATTGGTCGTCTGATGACGCTTGTCGAGGACGATATGGGGGCGGTGAACCGGATTATCCTTGATAAGGCGCTATCCGACGTCGAGATGATCCCGGAGCTCGCGCACCATCTGATTGATTCAGGCGGCAAGCGGTTGCGCCCGATGCTGACGATCGCAGCGGCCAAGCTGGTCGGCTACGGCGGTACCGGACATGTCACGCTGGCGGCCACGGTCGAATTCATGCACACAGCCACGCTGCTGCACGACGACGTGGTCGATGACAGCGACATGCGGCGCGGCAAGAAGACCGCGCGACTGCTGTGGGGCAATCAGGCCAGTGTGCTGGTCGGTGACTTCCTGCTCGGACAAGCCTTTCGCATGATGGTGACGGTCGGCTCGATGCCGGCGCTGCGTATCCTGTCCAATGCGGCTGCGGTGATCGCCGAAGGCGAAGTGATGCAGCTTGCCGCCGCAAAGGACCTGACAACGACGGAAGACGCACATCTCGCGATCATCAATGCCAAGACGGCAGCGCTGTTTTCCGCGGCCGGCGAAGTCGGCGCCGCAATCGCGGATCGGCCGGCGCAAGAGCAGGCGGCGCTACGCTCATACGGCAAGATGCTCGGCATCGCGTTCCAGCTGGTGGATGACGCGCTCGACTATTCGGGCGACAGCGCCAAGCTTGGCAAGTCGGTTGGCGATGATTTCCGCGAAGGCAAGATCACACTGCCCGTGATCCTGGCCTATCGGCGCGGTGATCAGGCGGAGCGCACGTTCTGGGAGCGTGTCATCGCCGAAGGCGATATCCAGGATGATGACCTCGAGCGAGCGATGGCACTGATGCAGAACCACAAGGCGATCGAAGCAACGCTTGAGCGTGCACGGCACTATGGCTCGATCGCGAAGGACGAGCTCGCGATCTTCCAGGACTGCGAGGCCAAGGCAGCGCTGATCGATGTCGTCGATTTCTGCGTCGGACGCGTGAATTAGAGCCGGGGCGGGACTTGGCATGATCGTCAAGCGCATTGTCGCCAATATCGCCGCAACCAATGTTGACGTCGCCAAGGCCTTTTATGGCGATATTTTCGGCCTCGACATCGCCATGGACCAAGGCTGGATCATCACGTTCGCATCGCCTGAGCGGGCGGCGGCCCAGCTCAGCGTGGCAAGCGAAGGCGGTTCGGGTACGCAGGTTCCGGACCTTTCGATCGAAGTCGATGATCTCGATGAGGCATTGCAGCGCATGCAGAATGTCGGCGTCGCGATCGAATACGGCCCCGTGCTGGAGCCGTGGGGCGTGCGTCGATTTTTCGTGCGCGACCCGTTCAACCGGCTCCTCAATGTCATGGCTCACGTCGAATAGCGCGGGGCTATCACCCGAGCCGCGTTGCCTTGATCCACCAATCAGGATGCTTCCGGCGCAGTGTGTCGCCAGCCGACCGAGCGTCCGCGATCTTCTCGAACAGAGCGAAGCATGTCGCGCCCGATCCGGACATGCGGGCAAGCCGACAGGCCGGCAACCTGCGCAAGGCGCCGAGCACATCGGCGATTGCGGGAGCGATCGTAGTGGCCGGCACCTCAAGGTCGTTGCGCGAGGCTGCAATGTAAGCCAGGCAGTCAGCGGTCGAGGCGAACGGCGCCGGCGCCCGCGGTTCGGGCGCGTCAGGCAACTCGGGGGCCGCGAGCGCCCGAAACACCGCCCCGGTCGGCACCGGTACGCGCGGGTTGACGAGCAGGGCTGCAAGACCGTCCGGCGGCAACAGAGGGCCTCCGGCGGGACGCCAGACACGCTCACCGATACGGGACATGATCGCCGCCCGCTCACCGCTGCCACCGATGCAGACCGGAATGTCAGCGCCAATGCCGGCCGCCAAGTCGGCGAACGTTGCTACAGGATCAGAAATCCCGTTGAGCCGGGCGATGGCACGAATGGCAGCGGCGGCGTCGGCCGATCCACCGCCAATGCCTGAGGCGACCGGCAAATGCTTTTCAAGCTGGAATATGCCGATCTGGATCGCCGGGGCGGTGCGCCGAATGGCTTCGGCAACCGTGATGATGAGGTTCGCGCCATCGATCGCACTTGCCTCAGGACCATGGACTTCGAGGTGCAGATCCGATCCGGGCGCGAGTATGAGCGCATCGCCTGCGTCGCGCGCGAACGCGACGAGGCTGAGCAGTTCGTGATAGCCATCAGGCCGACGTCCGCGCACCTCTAGTGTCAGGTTTATTTTGGCTGGCGCGCGTTCTCGAATGACATGCTGCGTGCCCCGGTCACCGGTTTTCGCGTGACGCGCCATCGCCGATTTGCTCCCGCGACATGGCCCCGATCTCGTTGCCGCGGCCGCGCACGTTTCATCTTTTGGTCTTGTCGACCTTGGTTTCAACGCGCTTGCCAAGGGGCTTCTCACCTTTCGGCGAAGCCGATTTGATCGCACCGAGTTGCGGCAGACCGGCGCGCAACTTCTTGCGCGTCTCGCGGGCATTGTCGTCTTCCGGTTTCAGCGTCAGCGACAGTTTCCACTGAAAGCGCGCTTCACGAATCCGGCCGACGCGCCACAGCGCATCGCCAAGATGGTCATTGAGGATGGGGTCCGATGGACGCAGCTCGACGGCCCGCTCCAGCTGCTTGGCCGCTTCTGGATAGTTCCCCAGCCGGAAATGCGCCCAGCCCAAACTGTCGACAATGTAACCGTCCTCGGGCTTCAGTTTGACAGCCTTTTCGATGAACTTCAGGCCGCGTTGCAGGTGAATTTTGCGGTCAACCCAGGAATAGCCCAGGTAATTCAACACCAAAGGCTGATCGGGGCTCAAATCGTTGGCACGCAACAGATCACGTTCCGCGCTCGGCCAATCCTTGATCCGTTCATAGCTGGTGCCGCGCGAATACCAATACGTCCAATGGCTCGGCTTTGGTTCGCCGACAAAAGCGATGATCTTGTTGTACTGCTCGATCGCTTCGGCGTAACGTTCACGGCCACGCAGAATGTTGGCGAGCGCCTCGATGGGGCGAATATCGTCCGGATTGTCCTTCGCCAGCTTGACCAGGATATCACGTGCCGCGTCGGTCTGCTTGAGCGAGTCGAGATTGCTGGCCTTGCGGATTTCGATCAACAGGCGTAACGGCGACGAGGCCGGCACCCCGTCGTATACAGCATTGGCGGTCGCGTAACGCTTGTGTGCCTCGTAGACGTTCGCGAGCGCTGCCTGAGCGAACGGAAAGTCTGGCTTGATATACAGCGCCATTTGCAGGTAGACGGCCCCCAGCTGCATGCCACCTTCCGTCGTCAGCGCTTCACCGAGGCCATAAAAAACTTCGGCTAAACCATCGGTTGAATTCGCGATCAGCAGCGGCAATCGTTTTGCTTTTTTGAGACGCCGCGCGACATCGGCAACGGCTGGATGCACCGTGCCCGACGTCGCCTCTTTGTTCCGCTTCAGAATCTGCTCGGCAAGATCATATTTGCCGGTCCGCGAGGCGTGATGAAGGTAGCCGATTGTGACCCGCGGCATGCGCGCATCCGACTTAAAGATTCGGCTATAGTTTTGCCGCGCAAGCGTGTGCTGGCGCGCCTGATCGGCAATCAACGCGCGGTGATAACGAAGATAGTACTGCGCCCACTCGGCACGCTGCGAATAGGTCAAACGCGACAGCGCAGATTTTGTGCGGCCGCGGCGCTGTGCGACCCAGGCGCGCGCCAGCGCACTTGTCAGCTCACCGATCGGGCCGGCGTTTGAGCGACCAAAATGCTGTTCGGCGCGACGAAAATTACCGGCCTTGTATGCCGCCAAACCAAGCCAGGCCCGCGCCAAGCGATGTTTCGGCTGAACACGCACCAAGCGTTTGGCCAGCGCAATCGCGCGCTTGGCGTTGCCTTCGGTCGCCTCGACTAGGAATGAGCGCTCAAGGATGCGCAGATCGCCAGGCGCGCGGCCAAGCGCGTGACGGTAGAACCGAACGGCTGCTTCTGAATTGTTGTTGCCGTGCGCGATGCGACCGGCGAGGTAACTGCCGAGGGGCGATCTCAGTTCGGCCGTGTTGCCCGAACGCGCCTGCGCCGCCGCCGCCGACACAAGAATGACAGACAAAGACGCAGCAACGCTGAGGGCCGGCACCAATCGGGCGCATAGCGGACGACTTGCTGACTGCATGAGACCTCGCTCGGGAGCCGCTGGCTCTCGCAAAAACCAATATTCGCCAATAAGAATCATCGTACCAAGAACTGGGGCGGTTTGACGACTGACAAGTGCCTCAACATGAATTTCACCGCCGAGTGTGGGATCCATGTCAATGAAATGTCACAATTCAACATCCGTGCCTTTTTCTGCATCCTGCATATTGCGACAGTATAGCGCGAACATGGTTATCTTCGGATAACTTGCAGCGTGCGGTTAATAAGTTGTTGAAAGTTTCGCCGGCGGCCAACAGCGTGCCCTGTCGGCGCTCCGGATAACGCCAGTGCTCATGTCACGGCGTCTCGCCGGCCAGAACAGTTGCATACACCGCTCGATCAATATTACCACCCGAGAGGACAACCCCTGCCGCCTTGCCGCGCAGGCTCGACCGTTCGCCGAGCAGGGCGGCGAGCGGTGCGGCGCCGGCGCCCTCGGCCAAGTTGTGGGCGTCTTCATAGTAAACCCGTATTGCATCAGCAATTTCATCATCGCTGACACGGACAACGCGCGCGGCGCCACGGCGGATGATTTCGAGCGCTTCGGGATGTGGCTCTCGGCAGGCCATGCCGTCGGCAAAGGTCCGGGCCTCGTTGGTTGGCACCGGATGGCCGGCCTCGAATGAAAGCGCCATGGCCGGCGCACCTTCGGCGACGACGCCGACAACATCGGTCTTGAGGCCAAGGGCATCGCGGGCGGCAATCATGCCGCAAATGCCGGACCCCATGCCGATTGGCACGTAAACGACATCAAGCTTCGGCGCCTGGCGGAAAAACTCGAAACTGTAGGTGGCAACGCCTTTGATGAGCATTGGGTCAAACGACGGCACCATATGCAGCCCCTGCTCGACGGCGGCGACTTTGCAGGCAGCCGCGGCCTCGTCAAAATCGCGACCATGAACAACCAGTTCCGCGCCGAGCGCCTGCATGGCGGCATTCTTCTCGACGGAATTGCCTTCCGGCACGTAGATGACCGCGCGCACGCCGGCCTTGCGGGCGGCAAGTGCAATGGATTGGCCGTGATTGCCGCGCGTCGCAGAGATGACGCCGGCGACCTGTTTGCCGGAATTCGCGAGCTGATCCATGTAGACAAGACCGCCGCGCACCTTGAAAGCACCGATCGGCGTGTGGTTCTCGTGCTTGACCCAGACGTCCAAGCCCGCGCGCTTGGCAAGCAGCGGCCAGGCGATGGCCGGGGTCGGGCCACCCATTGTGGCATAGACCAACTCACTGGCGGATTCGAGGTCGGCAACGGTTAACATGGCGGTCCCTTTTAGTCTGTCTTGGCACCAGCACGGCTGCGTCAGCCATGCAATGCAGTACGCGTCTCGCGCGCCTCGGTCTCAGCGAGGATGCGCCGTTGATACCGTCCTTGCACGATATCGACGGCGACCGTGACAAAGATCACGAAGTAGCACGAACACCTGGCCATCAGCTCGATCGAGATGGAGAGCAGGTTGGCAAAGCCGAGCACCGCCTGCGGCAGCACCAGCATCATCAACGCAACCAGGTTCTCGAACATAAAGATATCCAGGGCCCCATGTCTCCATGCGTCTGTTCTGCAAACGTTGTTTTGTCGCGTATAGCCCCGGCAAACGGCCAGGGGAATGGCGGTGTGCCGAGAAAGGCGTGCAGCGCATAACCTTTTCACACCATCTTGAGGGCCAGATCATCGATTGGCCTTTGTAAGTTGCCGGATGGCTACAGCTGACCGGCGACGCCGCGCCTTTCGCGCGGGAACTGCGTGAACTCGACGACCTTTGCCATATAGTCGATCGCTACGGAGGCTCGACAAACGATGCCCCGGGGGAAACGAATATGGCTTCGAATTCAGTGCACTTGCGCGACAGGGTCACGCGGGTTGGTGATTATCTGTTCGGCCGCAATACTTTGATCGGTGTTGCGTCACTGATGCTGCTGGCGATTTCCGGCTATGCGACGTGGAGCGGGATGAGCGATTTTATCGTCGGCGTCTCCAGCAAGGGCAATACCGGCCGCGAGATCGTCGGCGGCCTGTCTGTCACCAACGAAGCACTGGTCATTGCGATTGTCGTGACGCTGACCTTCCTGATGTGGCTCAGTCTGCGCGAAACCTTTGGCCGGGATCGGTTTTTCTTTCGTGAACGGCTGGTGACGTTCGCACTTTACGCGTTTCTGGCCCTGTGGTCGGTCGGTTTTGGTTACGGTTTTTGGTGGAGCCTGATCGCCGGTGAAGAAGCAACGCGGACCAGTTTGTCCAACCTGCAAGAAGATGCCCGCGATGCCAGCGCCGTGCTCGCGGCACGGCTTGACGCGGTCAAGCTGCAGCTCGACAGCGTGGTGTCGTGGTCGGACAGCCAGATGGCGCGCGAAGAGGCCAGCGGCGGCAGTTGCGGCGTTGCTTCCGGCGCCGGCCGCGGACCGTTGTACAATGCGCGGGCAAGCGTCCGCGACTCGGTCGCATCGCTGCGCGATAATATTGCGCAATCGTGGATTGCACCCGTGCAAGCCGACATCAAGGTTCTGAAGGACGCCGCGTCGCGCCTTGAAGGCGGCACGGTCGAAGAGCGCCAGGCGTTGTTCGAAGCGACGGCGGCCAACATTCGCGGCAAGGCGCGCTCCATCGCCGCGCGCAGTAACTCGATCGGGCAGTCGACCGCGTCGGAAATGCGTGCACTGGCCAATACGGTGTCGGCCAAACCTGGCACGAGTGGCTTTTCATGCCATGACCCGACGCTTGCGCAACGCCTGCGCCAGGCGGCCGACCAGGCCAACAAGCCGGCCGTGCTCAATTTGCGCGAAGCGTCGTTTAACGAGGGCCCCGCCGGCGTTGCCAATGCCGTCAAGAACATGTGGGCGAAGATTGCCGAGTTCGCGTCGTTCGGTATGTCGGGCACAAGTAAGAAAACAGGGAGCGATGAGTTTTCGGGCCGCGACCTGATTGCGTTCCTTGCAACGCTCGGCATCGATCTCGGCCTGTTTGCGCTGACCGTGCTCAACCCGCCGGTGACGCCGCCCAATCGCAACACGCTGACGCCGGTCGAGATCGGCCGCACACGGCAGGCGATACGGACGGCAATTTCATCAGCGGAAGATGACGACACGGACGTCAATCTGGAATGGGTGCGCCGCCACGTCGTACATCACATCGGCCGCTATGGCCGACGCGCCATGGTGCTCTCGCCCGGCCTTTACGACAAGGTGACGGCAGAAAATACCGCCGCGTTTCTTGTGATCCCCAATCTTGGATCGGTACCGCGCGAGGCTGGACAGCGCGAGGAGCGACGGGCGCTGGCGCTCAATCAGGTCGCTGGTGTCTTGACGGACGCCGGGTTGGTCCGGGCTGCAAGCGATCGTGAGCTGGCCAACGCGCGCCAGGAAATGACGAAAAAGGCCCGCACGCGGCTCGATGGCCAAGAGAGCGAAAACGTCGGCCTCATTGCCAAAGCACATCGCGCGCTGGAAATGGCCGGGTGGAGCCACGGCGCAAGCGATGATCCCGAAATATTCCGGCTGGTCGACGTCGATGGCCTGTTGCCGCTGCTGACCATTCTCAGTGAACGCGGCGAGCCGGAAGCGGCCGAAAGCGCTAGCGCAAGCGGCACCGCAGCGGCAAGCCCGCCGGTGCCCGCGAATACGAATGAATAGCGCGGCGCGCCCACAGGTTCGGCGCGCTGACGCGTCTATTCAACGGCGGCAAACAGCGGATCACCGGGTGGCAGGGGGGCGGCAAACTGTACGCCGCAGGCACCGATCAGACACCAGGCGACAGTGCCCGGCAGCCGGCGGCCATTGGCCAACTCAATCTCGACGTGATCGTTGGCATAGATGCCGATGGCGCGTTCGAGGCCGGCGCCGCCAAGCGACAGATCGTCGATAACCGTGGGTTGCGATGCGCCGCGGGCGTGGAGGATGGCCTCAATGCGCACGGCGTGGCGGACATTGTGACGCCGTTCCGCGCCGGTGGGCTGAGGATTGGAATGCCAGGTGGCAGCTGGGAACATGACGGCATACTCCGAAACGCATTAAGGGAAACACAAACGAATCGTTAGGCAATGAAGGTTAACGAATCATTGATTATGAAGCGGATCTGACGCTGCGATGTTGTCCACACCTGACACGCAACGCATGCGACGCAGCGATGGACGGCTGCTTAGGAATCGGGGTGTAGATACGCATCGCCGACCATTCCCGCTCGCGGGAAGGCTGGCGCGGGATGATCAAACCGAACGGATAAGCCGCATGGCACGCACCCAAACACGGTCACTCAAGCAACTAGGAACGGGAACCACCATGGGCCTCAGCACACCAAGCCTGATTACTTTCCTCATATCTTTCGTCGTCGCCATGGCGGTGATGTTCGCCAAATATTTCGGCGCGGCAATCCCCGGACTGACCGGTGAAGGCATGCAGTTCGGCGGCATGGTTATCGCCTACCTGCTGCTCGTGATGGGTTGTCTTGTGCGGACGCTGTAGGCGGCCGATGTATCACGGGACAGGCAAGAACCTAGTGCTTTGCCGTCCGCCTCACATATTCGAATAGTTCGGACCGCCGCCGCCTTCGGGGCAGACCCAGGTGATGTTCTGGCTTGGGTCCTTGATATCGCACGTCTTACAGTGCACGCAGTTTTGCGCGTTGATCTGGAACTGCGGCTGACCATCGGCGCCATCGACAATCTCGTAGACGCCCGCCGGACAATAACGTTGTGCCGGCTCGGCCCATTGCGGCAGGTTGATCTTGATCGGAATTGATGGATCGGTGAGCTGCAGATGAACCGGCTGATCTTCTTCGTGGTTGGTCGCGGAGAACGACACGTTGGTCAGGCGATCAAACGTCAGCTTGCCATCCGGCCGCGGATAGTCGATCGGCTTGAAATTGTTTGCATGACCGGTGCTGGCGTGATCAGGCTTGCCGTGTTTCAACGTGTAACCAAGGCCAATGCCTGAGATGATCGTGTTGAGCCACATGTCGAGACCGCCAAGACCGATGCCGATGTAGGTGCCGAACTTAGACCACAGCGGCTTGACGTTGCGCACCTTTCTCAGGTCCTTGCCGATCGGCCCATCACGCACCGTTCGCTCGTAGGCATCGAGGCGATCGTTGGCGCGGCCTTCGACGAGGGCATCGCTGGCCGCATCGGCCGCCGCAATGCCGGACAGGATCGCGTTGTGGCTGCCCTTGATGCGGGGCACGTTGACCATCCCGGCCGAACACCCGAGCAGGGCACCGCCGGGAAAGACCAGTTCCGGCATCGACTGCCAGCCGCCCTCGGTAATCGCGCGCGCGCCGTAGGCGATCCGCTTGCCGCCCTCAAATGTCGGCGCGATCGCCGGGTGCGTCTTGTAACGCTGAAACTCCTCATACGGAGATAGATGCGGGTTTTTGTAGTTCAGGTGCACGACAAAGCCGACGGCGACCAGGTTGTCGCCATAGTGGTAGAGGAATGAGCCGCCACCGGTGGCGTTGCCGAGCGGCCAGCCGAACGTGTGCTGCACGAGGCCGGGCTTGTGCTTTTCAGGCGCGACCTGCCACAGCTCCTTCATGCCAATGCCGAATTTTTGCGGCTCGCTGTTCTTGTCGAGATCAAATTTACGGATGAGCTGTTTGGAAAGCGAACCGCGGGCGCCCTCGGCGAACAGCACATACTTGCCGTGCAGCTCCATGCCCGGCGTATAAACGTCCTTTTCTTCGCCCTCACGGCTGATGCCCATATCACCCGTGGCAACGCCGTAAACCTCGCCATCCGCGTTGTAGAGCACCTCGGAAGCGGCAAAGCCCGGATAAACCTCGACGCCCAGCGCCTCAGCCTGTTCGCCGAGCCAGCGGGTGACCTCGCCGAGGCTGACGATGTAGTTGCCGTGATTGTTCATCAGAGGCGGCATCAGGAAATTCGGCAACGGCAGAACGCCAGCAGGACCGAGGACCTGAAACTTATCCTGTTCGACCTTGGTGGCGATGGGCGCACCCTTTTCCTGCCAGTCGGGGATCAGCTTATTGAGGCCGACCGGATCAATCACGGCGCCTGACAGAATATGCGCGCCAACCTCGGAGCCCTTCTCAAGAACAACGACGTTGATCTCTGTCTCGGCTTCGGCGGCGCGTTGCTTCAGGCGGATGGCCGCGGCAAGGCCCGCAGGTCCCGCACCAACGATCACTACGTCAAATTCCATCGACTCGCGCTCGGGACGCGGCTCTGCATCAGTCGTCATTACGCGTTTGATCCTGAAAAATTGCTGCTCCTGGGCATATACGCCGCGCCAAGCCAGCGGCGTCAAGACCATGCGGCAATGGGTTGACCCAGCAGAGCAAAGAATTGCGCGAAAATCGCATCTGGAACCGCCGCTTGTGACCGCGTAATGTGCCCGGCATGGAAAACGGCTCCGACCATCAGGCTTTTGATATGTCCGACAGCGGCGCGCGTGCGAGGGCGCTGGCGACGCTGCTGGAGTGGTATCGCGACATGGGCGCAGGCGATGCCGTCGCCAGCGATGCGACGGACTGGCTCGCCAAAGGGCAGGAGCCGCCGACGCGCCTCGTGATGCCAAAGAAGGCATTGGCAGACAACGGATCAACCGGTGGCCAGGCACCACAGCGCGCTGCGCCGACGGCACCGAACCGCCCCTCGCAATCACCGGGTGCGCCGGCGCCAGCGGCACGGCCGGCAGCACCGTCTGTGACGATTTCCGACGAAGCCGCCGAAGCCAATGCTCGTGATGCCGCGCGTCACGCCAAGTCCCTCGATGAACTGAAAGCACTGCTGCTGGCGTTTGACGGCTGCGGCCTGAAGGCGACGGCAAAGAACCTGTGCTTCTATCGCGGCGCTGCCAAAGCCCGTGCCATGATCATTGGTGAAGCGCCCGGGCGCGACGAAGATCGCGCCGGCATCCCGTTTGTCGGCCCGGCCGGTCAGTTGCTCGACAAGATGCTGGGCTCGATCGAACTCAGCGAAGCTGATACGCACATCACCAATGTTGTCTATTGGCGTCCGCCCGGCAACCGCGTGCCAACCCCGCAGGAGACGTTGATCTGCCGCCCGTTTTTAGAACGCCAGATCCGTCTGGTCCAGCCGGAGTTGATCGTGACCGTGGGCGGCGCCGCGGCGAAGCTGATCCTCAACACGACACAGGGCATCATGAAGGTGCGCGGCAAGTGGGGTACGCTGGCGGTGCCGGCAGAAGCCAACGAGGACACGCTCGACGTACCGGTGATGCCGACGCTGCATCCGGCATATCTGCTCAGAAGCCCGGCTCATAAGCGCCAGGCCTGGCGCGACCTGCTGGCGATCCGGGCCAAGCTTGATGGCTGAACGGCGTTGACGGGCGCGGCAGTGGCGATCGAGACAGCTGGACGCGCCGCCTCCGGATGCTACGATGAGAAAACGATCATCGGCCCACCTGAGGAGCCCACGCATGCGAGAATTATTTGACGCGCTGAATTATCGATTCGATGCGCAGCTGGGGCCGCCGGATGAAACGGTCGGCAAGACCGAGACACTGCGCTCAATGGCAGCGCGCCGCTCACACCGCCGGTTCAAGCCGGAGCCGCTGAGCATGGAAATGTTGCAGATGCTCTGCGCGGTGGCGCTTTCATCGCCTTCAAAGAGTGACATGCAGGCCCGTGACATTGTCATTGTGCGTGACAAGACCAAGCACCAGCGGCTCGCCGAAATGGTCGGCCAGGAATGGATTCCAGCTGCGCCCGAACTGCTCGTTTTCTGCGCCAACAACAAGCGCCAACGCCAAATCCACGCCTGGCGCGAAAAGCCGTTCGAGAACGATCATCTGGACGCATTCTTTAACCCGGCTGTGGATGCCGGGATTGCGATGCAGGCCTTCGTAACGGCGGCTGAGAGCATCGGCCTTGGCTGCTGTCCGATCAGTGGCATCCGCAATGACTGCGCCGTCGTCAACGAGGTGTTGGAGTTGCCGGAATATGTTTTCCCGGTTGTCGGACTGGGCGTCGGCTGGCCAAGCGGCGAGGGACATATGAGCGTACGCCTGCCGCTGGAAGCGACCGTACATGTCGACAGGTTCACAGACGATACGGTCAAAGACCATGTCGACGCCTACGATGACCGCCGCTACGGGATCCACCATGCGGCCAACCAACGCCAAGTCGAACGCTTTGGCGAAGCCGACAAGTACACCTGGTCGGAAGACAAAGCCCGTCAGTATGCCAGTCCGGAACGGGCCGACTTTGGTGCGTTCATCAAGTCCAAGGGGTTTTTGCTGCGTTAGCATTCCAAACCGGACGACTGATGACCAGTCGTCATCGCGGGAGGCAGCGTGCCTAACGGGCACAATGAAATTTTCGAATGCCAGATGAGGAGCGCGCCGATGGCGAAGCTTGACGATAGCCGACCGTTTATTCCGGTAAATATTGCGGTGCTGACGGTGTCGGACACACGAACGCTGGAGGATGACAAATCCGGCGACACGCTCGTCGGCATGATCGCAAAAGCCGGGCACACACTGTGCGACCGGGCGATCGTCGCCGATGACAAGAAAGCATTGCAGGCCAAAGTCAGCACATGGATCAGCGATCCCGGCATCGACGTGGTGATCACCACCGGCGGTACCGGATTCACCGGCCGCGACGTCACTCCCGAAGCGCTGCAACCGCTGTTCGAAAAGCACATCGATGGCTTCTCAACGGTGTTTCATATGATCTCGTATCAGAAGATCGAAACATCGACGGTGCAGTCGCGCGCCTGTGCCGGATCAGCGAACGGCACCTTCATATTCTGCCTGCCGGGATCGCCCGGCGCGTGCAAGGATGGTTGGAGCGGTATCCTGCAGTATCAGCTGGACAATCGCCACCGCCCCTGCAATTTCGTCGAGATCATGCCGCGTATGCTGGAGCGTTAGCGCGCCGCGGCCTCGATCCGCTCAATGCGCTTAGTTGAACAGGTTTCAACTGTCGTAGTCATCGGTGTCTCCGACGCGGAAACGCTCAAGCCGGGAGAGGTCCGCGACGGCGTCAGCGCCATCGAAGAGGGCCGTGGCGACCTGCGCCAGGATCAACGCCATGATGCTGCCGATGAACACGGAGGCCGAGAAAATCACCGCCGAGGCCTGCGTCGTCATGCCGAACTTGGCAAAGATCCCCGGATCACTGATCGCTGCATAAACGAGCACGATGCCGGCGAAGATGCCGAGGATGCCGATCAGCAGAAGCAGACCAGCAATAACGCGGCCGATGATGTAGTTTTTTTCCAGCGCCGGTAAACTAAGGTTTTCCGATGCCGCGGCACCCGGCAAGGCTTGCGCCTGGTGGGAAGGCGCCTGGCGCTGGTGTTGCTGCGGCATCTGCATGCCATCGGTCGGCCGCGCGAGCGGTGCGCGTTGCGCCATCGGTGCTGGTTGTTGCCCGACACCGCGCTGCGACGGTGCATAACCGTTGGCCTCCAAGCCATTGGCATGACCATTCAGGCCGTTCATTGTTTGGCCGTTCGCAGCATAGCCTGGCTGCCCGTGACCGTTGGCCTGTGCGCCAGCGTTTCCGTTGGCACTCAACTGCACGCCCTGCAAAGACCCGTTTGTCGAAGCGGATGGCGCATAACCGGGCGCCGGTTGCGCCGACGCGGCGGCTGGATGCGCACCATTGGGCTGAGCGTATTGAGGCGATGCCGGTTGCGCAGCGGTGCCGTTGACCTGACCCATCGCATCACGGGCGACAGCTGCTTCGGGCGTGTCAGCATAGTGGTCGATCAGATGCTTGAAGAACTGGGCCGCGTACTCGGTCCGGCCTTCAGAAAATGCACGTTGCCCGGCCTCCAAAATCTGGACAGGCGTAAACTGCGGATATGCCTGCGACATGATTGTTGTGCCTCCACACGCTCCCGTCAGACAATTTACAATAAGTCAATCGAAAAGTCTTGATTATTCAGCAATCGACTTCAAGATTGGCGCAAACTTCAGTCGGCAGCAGACGCCGCCCGACTGTCTTGTCCAGCAAATCGAGATCCGTGCGCTCGTCAGCATCGCGGAGGGTTGTGGTCGTCGCGACACGGATTGCCGGCTGGCGCCGAAGGCCGTCGATCGCGTCCTGCAAGGTGTCCGGCGTCGACCAGCGCACATCGTGAAACGCGTTCAGGACGCGCGGCGTGCGGCGCATGCCAACCAGCCAGAAGCCGCCGTCCACAGCTGGGCCAAAGACCACATCATGACTGCCAAGTGCCTGAAAAGCGATCGCAATATGTGATGGACGAACGGCTGGTATATCGGTGCCGATGACGACCAAGGGGCCCGGCGCCGCGACGTCGAAAATCGCCTGCATGCGCTCGCCAATATCACCGGAGTGCTGTGCGATGCGTGGCACTCCGGCCGGGAGGCAGCGCGATCCGACCGCCGTTGCAGGGGCCACAGAGAGGAGGGTTTGCCATCGCGGGTCGCTGACCAGCCGGCCCGTCACCACCGCGAGATTATGACGATAGAACCGCGTAGCCTGAGCGACGCCGATATCGCGGGCCAAACGCGTCTTCACGCGCCCTGCGACCGGCTCCTTGACCATTATCACGAGACGACGGCGATAGTGACCGAAATGCCTCCGGTCAGCATGCTTCGGAGGTCTCGTTGACGCTGTCGGTTGCTGCCCCTCAGCCATGGTAAAATTTTTCGAGCCGCTCGGGCGATGCGCCGAAATAATAGAGCGCCACGCACGTCCAATTGCGCATCGCGCGGCGAACATAGCCCGACCGCTTGTAGCGCACTGCGCTGGTCATTGCTTTGGCGCGCAACATGGTCAGGCGGCGGCGACCAATGCGCCGGATGATCCCGACATCCTCGAACAAACCGATCGGCTCGAACCCGCCGATCTCGTCATAGAGCCGGCGGGAAATCAGCAGGCCCTGATCACCATAGGGCAGGGCGCACGCCGCGCAGCGAACTCCGACACCCCACTCGATCAGGCGTGGTGACAGCCCGATGTCGTCCAGTGCGAAGCGAAATGCGGCCGCCGACTGCGCGCGCGTGCCGTGTTCAATCTGCTCGATCAACGTGGCCACCTCTTGCTGCCAACCGGCCTCGAGCACGGTGTCAGCGTGGAGGAAGAGCAGCCACGCATGGCGCGCCGCATCAGCGCCGGCGCGCAGCTGGATGCCGCGTCCAGCAGGCGCTTCGATCAAGCGCGCACCGGTATCATCTGCGATTTGGCGCGTTGCATCTGTCGAACCGCAATCAGCGACGATCACTTCGCGCACGACACCGTCGACAACCGCCGGCACCAACGCCGACAGCGTCATTGCCAATGACTGTTCCGCATTCCGCGTCGGGATCACCACCGATATCATGCCGCCCCCGGAGCGTGTTCGAGCCAAACGACGTCAATGCGGTTTTCACACGGCGCATCGACCTTGAAGAAAATCCGCGGCCACAGCCGCGTTCGAGGCAGACGTCCCAACGGCTGCGGCGCATCATTGCTCGGCAGCCGTTTGATGTCCCACGGGCCGGGACAATGGACCTATTTGCTCTCAATGCGCCCGGACGCCGAACCTTCGCGGCGCAACATAGGCAAGATCGTGCAGCCTGAACAGCGCCGCTCGCGCCGGAGCGGAAACTGATCCGGCTCCCTCAATTGGCGGCGATCATTTGATCGCGCGGGCTGGCACGGATGCCGGGCACGTCGACCCGCTGCTGTGGACGCGATGAATTGGTAGAAGGCGACAGATAAATCACTTTTTGATTGCTTTTTGTTCTTATTTTGTTTTATATGAGGAGGAACAATTTCGATCCGCGAGAGCCGCATTGGGTGTCGTTATGCGTGAAGATCAGTTGATTGACGGCGAACGCCGCCGCGGCCGTGGCGCGTTGAGTAACGCCGACGGACGGTTCGAGCGTCACGCCCATGTCGAGGCCGACGATGGCTGGGGCAGCCTTGAGACGATGGAGCGATTTGCCACTCAGACCCAGATCGAACAGGCTCGCTCGATCATTGCCCACAACGACAGTCCGGATCTTTCGTTTGATCAATCGATCAATCCTTATCGCGGGTGTGAACATGGCTGCATCTACTGCTATGCGCGGCCGACGCACGCGTTTCTCGGACACTCGCCGGGGCTTGATTTCGAGACCCGGCTTTATGCCAAGACAAATGCAGCGGACCTCCTTGAGAGCGAACTCGCCAAGCCCGGTTATGTGCCAAAGACCATTGCACTGGGTGCCGTCACCGATCCCTACCAACCGATCGAACGGACCTATCAGATTTCGCGGCAGGTGCTGGAGGTCATGGACAAGACGTCGCATCCGGTCGGGATCGTCACCAAGTCGGCCCTTGTTGTGCGCGATCTCGATGTTTTGCAACGTTTGGCCAAACGCAATCTCGTGCGGGTTGCCTTGTCTGTGACGACGCTCGACCGACACGTTGCCCGGGTCATGGAACCGCGCGCCGCCACCCCGGCCAGACGGCTGGATGCGATACGCCAACTGAGCGACGCCGGGATTCCGACTACGGTCATGACGGCGCCGATTATTCCCGGGCTGAACGATCACGAAATCGAAGCCATATTAACCGCAGGACGCGAGGCTGGTGCCGAAAGTGCCTCCTACGTCCTGCTGCGCCTGCCGTTGGAATTGAAGACACTGTTTCGCGAGTGGCTGCACGAAAACTTTCCGGACCGGGCGAATCGCGTGATCAATCTGCTGCAAAGCATGCATGGCGGCGTCGACTATCGATCTGAATTCGGGCTGCGACAGCGTGGCAGCGGCCCCTTCGCCGATCTGATCGGGCAGCGCTTTCGCAAGGCGCTGAAACGGCTGCATCTCAACGAACGCCATCTGCGCATGCCGACCGAGTTGTTTCGTCCGCCAGCGAAAGCCGGTGATCAATTGGCATTGTTCTAGATCTCGATGCGCTCGGGAGATTTGCGGGGAGGGTTCAGTGTGACGTTAGCGGGGCGAACAAATACCAAGAGCATGCGTGCGGCGGGTGAACCGGCACGCAAACGCGCAGCAAGCGCAATCAAGCAAAGCGACGGCGCAAATTTCGCGTTTGAAGCGCAAGCCAGGGCGGCCGGTCACACGGTTATTGCCGGGGTTGACGAAGCTGGTCGCGGCCCATGGGCCGGGCCGGTGGTCGCCGCAGCGGTTATCCTCGATCCCGCACACACGCCTGACGGCATTGCCGACTCGAAAAAACTGACAGCGGAGCGGCGCGCCGCGTTGTTCGATGCGATTTTCGAGACCGCCGAGGTCGGCATTGCGTTCGCCGATGCCGAGCGGGTCGATCGTGACAATGTGCTGGCAGCGACGATGTGGGCGATGCAGCGCGCCGTCGCCGAGCTGCCGCGGGCACCGAGCCTCGTCTTAATCGACGGCAACCGCGCGCCGCCGCTTGACTGCGCGGTGCAGACGATCGTTAAGGGTGATGCACAATCGCTGTCGATTGCTGCGGCTTCAATCGTCGCCAAGGTCAGCCGCGACCGCATGATGGCCAGGCTTGACGCGCAATACCCGGGCTACGGCTTCGCACAGCACAAAGGTTACGGCACCGCCCAGCATAGCGCGGCGCTCGACCGGCTTGGCGTCACCCCGATGCATCGTCGCTCGTTCAAACCGGTGCGCGCGGCCTTGGACGCACGCGCCCAGCGAGGTGACGCATGAATCGATCATCAGGAAGCACACACGACGACGGCGCACGGAAATTTCCCGGTAACCCCAGGAGAGTGGCCGAAAAGTCGCTGCGAAGTTGCAGGTCGAACTGCGTTAACCCACTGCGCTGTAGAGTTTGCTAAACGAGCATCTCGTTTGCGGTCAGACGTTTCCGAGATGTTACCGCGCATCGACCCACGGTATGTTTGTTTTGTGCCTGTCACACAGTTCCGAGTCCGAAGAGTAAGCGTTCAGAATGTCCACGCCCAAGCGCGCACCGAAATCGTCAACCAAGCGCACCGCCAAGAGCAAGACCGCAAGCAAGGCCCGTGGCGGACGCCAGGACAATCCCCAGGCCGGCCTCCAGGGAAAACCCCAGGCAAAACCCCAGGGCACGCCCCGTGGCAAACCAAGGGGCACGCCCCCTTCGGCGAAACTGCCGGTCAACGAGATCCTGCTCGGCGACTGTATCGAGCAGTTGAAGGCGCTGCCGGATGAAAGCATCGACCTGGTGTTCGCCGACCCGCCCTACAATCTGCAGCTTGATCGCGATTTGTTCAGACCCAACAATACGCGCGTCGACGGCGTCCATCAGGATTGGGACAAGTTCAAGGACTTTGCCGCCTACGATTTGTTTTCGCGCGCCTGGCTCGGGCAATGCCAACGTCTGCTGAAACCGAGCGGTGCCTTGTGGGTGATCGGCTCCTATCACAACATTTTCCGCATCGGGGCGGCGCTGCAGGATCTCGGCTTCTGGATCCAGAACGACATCATCTGGCGTAAGACCAATCCGATGCCGAATTTCCGAGGTCGCCGCTTCACCAATGCGCACGAGACGCTGATCTGGGCCGGCCGTGATCAGGCCGCCCGGGTCACGTACAATTACGACGCCATGAAAGCCGGCAACGACGATCTGCAGATGCGTTCGGACTGGCTGTTCCCGATCTGCGGCGGACCGGAGCGGTTGCGCGACCACGAAGGCCGCAAAGCCCATCCGACCCAAAAGCCGGAAGCGCTGCTGCATCGCATTATTCTGGCGACGACACGGACCGGCGATACGGTGCTCGACCCGTTCTTTGGCACCGGCACAACAGGCGCCGTCGCAAAACGCCTCGGGCGCAATTGGATCGGCATCGAGCGAGAACCTGAGTACGCCGCCCATGCCGAGATGCGTATCGAGAACGTCAAACCGCTGACCGGTGATGCCATGACGATCAGCCAATCGAAACGCACAGCGCCGCGGGTCGCGTTCGGCACCATTGTCGAGCTTGGCATTGTCGCTCCTGGCACGCGGCTGGTCGACGAGAAACGCCGCTTCAAGGCCGAGGTCCGCGCAGACGGCTCGCTGGCCTTCAAGGGGCAGCAAGGCTCGATCCACCGTCTCGGCGCCGAAGTGCAAGGCAAGAGCGCCTGCAACGGCTGGACCTTCTGGCACGTTGAAGCCGGCGGCAAGCTCAAATCAATCGATATGCTGCGCGATCAGGCACGCCGTGAACTCGGCCTCGAAGGGGCTGCACCGGCGCTCGTTGCTGGGGAGTAAGAGCGCCATCGGCAACACCGTGACCAATGAGCACCCACGTCCGATGGGCACCCGCAACGGACAAATGGCGCATCCGTGATTAACGACGCGTCCGTCGCGCAGTGGCCTCGATTCTGGTGTAGTCAGGCTTGAAGGCTTTCGGAATCGGCTCGCAATGGCCATCCATGCCAACACCGCCAGGTCCGCCCCGAACGCCAATCGAGGAACGCCGTTTGACTGTTGCTGCCCCAGGTTCGCACCGCGTCGACACCTACGATGCGCACCGCGATTCCCACTATGATGCCACGGCCGACGCGCCGAACCCGCTGGGCACCATCGTGCTGGCGCTTGGTCCGTTCGCGCTCGGCTATTTCATGTCGTACGTGTTTCGCGCGATCAATGCGGTTGTCGAGGGGCATCTGGTCCGCGACATCGGCTTGAGCCCCAGCGAACTCGGACTGCTGACAGCTGCTTATCTGGCCTCATTCGCGATATTTCAATTACCGCTCGGTGTGTTGCTCGATCGCTATGGACCGCGCCGGGTGCAAACCGTGATGATGATGATCACCGCCTCCGGCGCGGCGCTGTTCGCGGTCGGGCAGGATAGCCTGACCCTGACGATCGCCCGCGCGCTTATCGGTTTAGGCGCCGGCGGCGCGCTGATGGGCGGCTTCAAGGCGGTCGTGATCTGGGTATCGGTGCCGCGGCGGGCGCTGGCCAATTCGTTCGTCATGTCAATCGGTGCGATTGGCCTGCTGGTCGCGACACGGCCGCTGCAGGAGGCAACCGATATCTTCGGTTGGCGGCAGGTCTTTCTGGTCCTCGCCGGGGCCACGATGCTGGTGGCACTGCTGATTTTCTTCCTCGTTCCGGAAAAGGAGGCGGTCGAGTCAAGTGACGAGTCGTTTGCTCGCCAGATCGCAGAAATCGCCAAGATTTTCAGAGACCCGGCGATCATTTCCTTGACGCCGCTGCTTGCTACGACCGCCGGCACAAACGTGGCGATCCAGACCTTATGGGCCGCACCGTGGTTCCGAGATGTGATGGGCGCCGGCCGCGAAGAAGTCGCCAACTACCTTTTCCTGATGGCGGCTGCTTTTTTCTTTGGCATTCTGTTCATCGGGGCGGTCGCCGATTGGTTCGCCCGGCGTGGCTTCAGTTTGATCGGCGTGATGCTGGGCTTCATGGCTCTGTATCTTATCGCGCAGGTCGTCATTGTGCTGCAACTGACCGACTATGCACTGGTTTGCTGGCTGGTGTTTGGTATGTCCGGCCAGGTCGCGGTGCTGGCCTACCCGTGGCTTGCGACGTATTTCGGCGCCACCCTGACAGGCCGCGCGCACACGGCAGTCAACCTGATGATTTTCGGCTGTGCCTTTGTTGTTCAGTACGCGATCGGCGTCATCATCGAGCTTTATCCGCAGCCTACGCCGGAAACGTATGATCCGGCGTCCTACAAGACCGCGTTCGGCGCGTTCCTCGCGGTCCAGCTGGCGGCGTTGGCGTGGTTCCTGGTAACAGCGCGATATATCCGCAAGCACTGATCAGACAACGTGCTCACGCTGACCTGCGGTGGCCGCAATCGCTTCAGCTTTGTGCCAAGCCGTGCGCGATGACCTTGCGCATCAATGTCGGCAAAGCCTCGCCGTGCAATGCGCTGCGTGGCACCCAGCGACAGCGCGTCGGATCCGCCCAAAATGTGAGTTCAGCGTCGGTCGGGACGACGGCGCGGTAGACCTGAAGCTCCAACCGGAAGTGTGTGAAGGTGTGGATAACCAATCCCGGAACCTGCCACCAATCGGCCCGTACCGGGGCACCGCGCAAGGCCTCGCCTGCAACCGGCATCTCGTCAAGCCACTCCGTCGAGGGAACTTCATGCATACGTGCCAGCAGGCCAGTATCGGGCCGGCGGCGTAGCAGCACGTGACCATTTTCGGATACAGCGACAAAGGCAATACCGCGCCGGACCGGCTTGGCCCGCTTGGCCGCGCGATAGGGAAGTTCGGCTGCGACGCCGAGGGCATGCGCCTCGCAAACGTCCTGCAATGGGCAAACCAGGCAGGACGGGCGCTTTGGCGTGCACACCGTCGCGCCAAGATCCATCATCGCCTGGGCAAAATCTCCGGCCCGCAGCTCCGGAGTCAGCGTGACCGCAAGATCGCGCAGTTGGCGCTTGGCATCCGGCAACGGTTGGCGCACCGCAAACAGGCGGGCAACAACACGTTCGATGTTGCCATCGACCGGCGTCGCACGCTCACCGTGCGCGATCGACGCAATGGCCGCGGCCGTGTACGGCCCGACACCAGGCAAGGTCAACAGCTCGGATTCGCGCTTTGGAAAATTGCCGCCAAAGGCCTCCACAACCTGACGGGCGCACGCATGCAGGTTGCGCGCGCGCGAATAATACCCGAGGCCGGCCCAGGCCTGCAGGACCGCCTCTTCGTTGGCGCCCGCGAGGTCTTGCACGGTTGGCCAGATTTCTGTGAATTTGTGGAAATACGGAATGACCGTTTTCACCGTCGTCTGCTGCAGCATAATCTCGCTCAGCCAGACACGATACGGATCGGCGGGCGCCCCCGGCGCATAACGCCAAGGCAGATCGCGGCGCTCGCGATCGTACCAGACCAGCAGATCGCGCGGCACATCAGTATCCGCCGCGCAGACATGTTGCATTTCCGCTACAGATCCCATCAACCCTGCCTCGCTGCCGTCGGTGCGAATCGCTTAATCTATTCTAGTCGCAGTGACCGGAACGCGAAACGGAGTTTAATAGTGGCCAATCCTCGAGACAGTGTAAGCTTTTCGCGCAAGCAGGCGTCGTACGCCAAGGCGGTCGGGTCGTTCGTGCCTGGATTGACGCGCAAGTCGTTCGAGAAATACGGCTTCTCAACAGCGACGCTGCTGACCGACTGGGCGATTATCGCCGGCCGTGACCTGGCCAGTTTCACTTTGCCGGAGCGCCTAAAATGGCCGCGCAACGTCGATGCCTTCGAAGATGTCAGCGATGAGGCGCGCGGCCGACCGGGCGCGACGCTGGTGCTGCGGGTCGATGGCCCGCGTGCGATCGAAGTGCAATACCAGACCGTCCAGATCATTGAACGGATCAATGCGCATTTCGGCTATCGCGCGGTCAGTGACATCCGGTTCATCCAGGCACCGCTGGACAAACCCACCCGGGAGACTGATCCACGAGCGGCCGAAATTGCCGATCAGCGCCGCCGAATGACGGCCGTGCAGAGCGCCCGCCTGACTGCGACAAAATCGCAATCACCCGATGCGTCGACCGCCCCGGATGGCTTGCTTGCGGCACTCGACCGACTTCACGCAAATATGACTCGGGCGCGATCGGACTAACCTCGTAAGATGGAGGTCTCGCGCTACATGGGTAGCGTATTCTTGTGATCGGGAAGCAATGCTTCTGTGGACAAAGGGCGAGATCGTCGTGATGCGGCGTGATGGTGCCCGAATTGTGTCCGACTTGGGTGTTCAGCTGCCGTTCAGCACTGAAATGCCTTAATCGGGTGTGAGACATCTACGGATGCGGAACGACAAGAAATGCCCGTTAGAGGTTGGCCGATAACGAGCAAAAGACCTTTTGAAAGGACTCGGACGTGAACAATCGCTTGACGAAGCCTTGCCCTGTCACCGTAAGTCGCCGGCAGTTTACCGGTGGTCTCGTTGCCGGAGGGCTGGCCGCCACGACTTTGGCGGGGCTGATGACGCCGGCCGCAGCGCAGGATGTTTCCGTCGATAAGCTGATGGCTCCCGGAGAGCTTCCAGACGTCACGCTTGGCAACAAGGATGCGACGGTTACGATCGTCGAGTACGCGTCGATGTCGTGCCCGCATTGTGCCGCGTTTCATAAAAACGTGCTGCCGAAGCTGAAAGAGAAATACATCGATACCGGCAAGGCGCTGCTCGTCATGCGGGAATTTCCGCTCAACGAGGTTGCCGTGGCAGTTTCGATGATCACGCGGTGCGCCGGCGACAACGACAAAACCGCTGCACTGATCGACGTCTACTTCGATCATCAGAGCAAATGGCTGGTCCGTGGCGATATCGTTCCGAAGCTGCTCGACCTGGCAAAGCAGGCGGGTTTCACCAAAGAGACCTTTGACAAATGCTTGGCAGACGAGGAACTTTACAAGAAACTGGTCAAGCAACGCGATGTTGCAAGCAAAGAGTTTGGCGTCAGTCGGACGCCGTCGTTTTTCATCAATGGTAAGGCTGTGCAGGGCAACATTATGAACATCGATACCTTCGCGCAGATCATCGACCCGCTGCTCAAGAAACAAAGCTGAGGAGACGGTGAGACCGCCGGTTACAGCACACAACATTTGAGGGACTGCGCAGGCGAAGGTGAGATCGCCGTGCTTTAGGGGGACAGGACTTGAGCGATGCACTATCGGCTGTGAGGCGGCCCGGCGTTGCGCCTCTGCATCCTGCGCGCGGTATCGCTTTGGGTGCCGCCTCTCTATTACTGTTGACGGTTCTCAGCGGCTGCGGTGCATCCTCGGTAAACTCGACGCTACCGTCCCAGTCGGGGACCCTGACCAACACAGCGCTGGCCACCACCACCGTAAAACCCAAAAAATTCAACCCGTTCGTTGAAGATGACAGTGGTACTTCCGGCCGACGGCAAATCATCGAGAACCCGACGCTTGCCCAGGTCATGCAGCCCGGGCCATTGCCCGAACGCGCGATTGGACGGCCGGACGCGCCTGTCACCGTCGTCAAGTATGCTTCGATGACCTGCCCTTATTGTCGTGAATTTCATTCGAAGACGTTTCCGCTGCTCAAAAAGCGCTACATTGACACCGGCAGAGTGCGCTTCGTGCTCCGCGAGTTTCCGATTGGCTTTCAATCCGGAGCCGCAACGATTGCCCTGCGCTGTGTTCCCGCGGACAAGCATTTTGCGGTCTACGGTGCGCTCATGAAACATCAGTCGCAATGGATCAGCCAGGAAGTGCGGCGCGAACCGATCTGGAACATCGTGCGCAAGCATGGCCTCAAGCGCGCTGAATTCGATGCCTGCTACGAAGACAAGACACTGACCGCTAACCTTAACGCCATTAAGGAACGCGGCCGTACGCTGGGGGTGATCGGCACTCCGAATTTCTTCGTGAACGGCAAACTCTATAAGCGCGTTTTGACGATGACCGACTTCGACCGGTTCGTCAGCGGTGGCGTGGCGACGGCTAGTAACTAGCAATGAACGCGCGGAAATGGCGCGGCAGATTGCCGTGCCTGTCGTTGCTGGACTTTCAGCATTCGTCCACAAGCCCTTATAAAAGCAGCGCGAATCGCGCCGACTCAGGCTAGGTTCGGCAAACTTGCGGCCACATCACGGCTGCCAATAGATAGATCATGCGCTGATGCACATTCGGAAGCTGCGCCTGCTTGGCTTCAAATCCTTTGTCGAAGCGACAGACTTGGCCATTGCGCCCGGGCTGACCGGTGTGGTTGGACCCAACGGCTGCGGCAAATCCAACCTGCTCGAAGCGCTGCGATGGGTGATGGGCGAGAGCTCCTACAAATCCATGCGCGCGTCGGCAATGGAAGACGTCATCTTCTCGGGAACCGTGACCCGGCCGGCACGCAACAGCGCGGAAGTGACCATCTTTCTCGATAACTCGAAGCGCACCGCACCGGTCGAATACAATGACAACGACGACATCGAGATTACGCGGCGCATCGAGCGCGATGCCGGATCGGCCTATCGAATTAACGGCCGCGAAGCACGCGCCCGCGACGTCAAAATCCTGTTCGAAGACGCTGCGACCGGGGCGCGCTCGCCAGCATTGGTCCGTCAGGGTCAGATCGGTGAGATCGTCAACGCGAAACCGGAGCAACGCCGTCGTATCCTGGAGGACGCCGCCGGCATCGCCGGCCTGCACAGCCGCCGACATGAGGCCGAACTCCGTCTCAAGGGCGCCGAAAACAATCTGGCGCGGCTGGGCGATATTCTCGGCCAGCTGAAAAGCCAACTCGAGGGCCTCAAGCGGCAGGCACGCCAGGCCCGCCGTTACGCGGATCTTTCCGACCAGATTCGCAAGGCCGAAGCGATTGTCATGCATCTCACCTGGTTGCAGGCGCAGGCCGACGTCACCGCTGAAGAAGCCGCGCTGCAGGAAGCGCTGCAAAACCTTGGCGTCGCGACACAGCAGGAAGCTGAAGCGATCCGTATTGAAGCGGATCTTGCCGGCAAGATGCAGCCACTGCGCGAGCAAGAGGCGATCCGTTCCGCGGTTGCCACGCGTCAGCGCCACGAACTCGATAACCTGACGGCGGAAGCCGAACGCCTTGAAGCCCGCAAGACCGAGCTTGCCCAGCAAGCAGAACGGCTCGCCCAGGACCAGATCCGAGAGCACGAGTTGGTGGAGGAAGCCGAACGGCAACGCGCCCACCTCGCCGAAGAGCATGCTGGGCTGGAAATTGAACGAGATGCCGATAGCGGGCGCGAAACCGAACTCAAAACGGGTTTGGCGCAAGCCGAAGCAATGCTGGCTGACATCGAGACGCGCCACAACGATATCCAAAAACGCCTCAGCGACCGGCGCGGCGAAGAGCGCAGCCTGCGGGCGTTGTCGGGAGAGCGAACACAGCGCCGCGACCGTCTAGCCAGCCAGATTGAAGCGCTGGCCGGGCAGCTTGCCAGCGCTGAAGCGGATCGACCTGATGCGAACACGTGCGAAATTCTACGCGCGACGTGCGATGAACTGACGGATGTGCTTGAAGGGCGCGAAGGCGAATTGATCGATTGCGAAGCAACCGTCAGCCAGGCCGCAGCGCGACAGCAATCCGCGCGGGATTCACGCGAAGCGGCGCTCGTTGCATTGCGCAGCCTCGAAACGGAGCACGAAACGCTCGCCAAACTGCTGCAATCGCCGGCTCAGACGTTTCCGCCCGTGCTCGACGAGATCAGCGTTGCGACAGGGCTGGAAGCGGCGTTGGCGGCGGCGCTCGGTGATGACATCGAAGCCGCCTTGGACGAATCAGCGCCGGTCTTCTGGGGGGCCGCCGAAGGGCATGATGAGAGGAAGGGCGCGGACGCCGATCTGCCTGACGGCGTTGACGTCCTTCTTGATCATGTCGAAGCGCCAGCCGCCCTGCACCGACGCTTGCGCCAGATCGGGCTGGTTGCGCCAGCCGATGGCGACGCGCTGCAGGCTCAGCTGAGGCCAGGGCAGAGACTTGTCAGCCGAGAAGGGCATCTCTGGCGTTGGGATGGACTGGTGGCCAAGGCGGATGCACCATCGCCCGCTGCACAGCGCCTGGTCGGACGCAACCGGCTGCGCGAAATCGAAACGCAACTCGCCGCGGTGCGCGCAGAAGCCGAACAAGCCCAGGCAACGGCTGACGAAGCTGGCAGCTCCCTGGAGACCGCGCAGCGCCGGGCCCAGGAACTGCGTCAGCTGCTGCGCCAGGAACAAGCCACTCTTGCCAAATCACGTGACGAACTCGCCACGCTCGAGCGCACCCTGAACGCGTTCGAGACGCGCATCGAAGCAACCCGCGCAAGCCATGCCACGGCCACACGAGAGCATGCCGATATCGCAAATCTGGTTGCCGAGAGCGATACCGCCCTTGCAGCGCTTGACGATCCACAGGCGCTGGAAAGCGAAGCTGCCTCGATCGCAGGTGACATGCGTGCTGCACGCGATCGCGCAGCAGAGCTCAAGGCGGCGTTCAATGGCCTGGAACGCGAGCGCCAGCGTATGGCCGAACGGCTCAAACAACTCGACGGCGACATCAAAGGGTGGCAGAAGCGCGGCCGGCAATCCGCCGAGCGCCTGACAGCCATCGCCAGCCATCTCGACAAACTGGAGCAGGAACAGAAGTCGCTCGCGGAGCGCCCGGGCGCGCTTGAGGCCGAGCGCGAAAAACTACGCAATACCATCGAAGATTCCGAGCGCGAGCGGGCAGCCGCAGCCGACGCCGTGGTGGAAACGGAAACCGCGCTGCGTGAGGCGACGACGGCGCTGCGCGAACTGGCCGGCAGCGTTGCCGAACGGCGTGAGGAACGAGCACGTACTGATGCCCGCCTCGAAGGTGCCCGCCTCAAACGTGCCAGCATCTCGCAGAGCATCCACGATACGCTTGAGACAACGCCGGAAGGGTGTCTCGAGATCGCCGAAATCGGCGATGATGAAAAACTGCCGACGCTGCACGAGGGCGAAGGCAAACTGGCGCGCCTACGGACGGATCGGGAACGGCTTGGTGGCGTCAACCTGCAGGCCGAGCGCGAGCTTTCCGAACTCGAAGAGCAACACGGCACGCTCGATCGAGAACGCGAGGACGTCGACGAAGCGATTGCCAAACTGCGCGCCGGCATCGCCAGCCTCAATCGTGAAGGTCGCAAACGCCTCAAGGAAGCGTTCGTTACCGTCGACGGGCATTTTCAAGCGCTGTTCCAGACGCTGTTTGATGGCGGTGAAGCGCGCCTATCGATGATCGAGAGTGAGGACGACCCGTTGGCCGGTGGGCTCGAAATCATCGCCAAGCCGCCCGGCAAGAAACCGACAACGCTGTCGCTGCTGTCCGGCGGTGAACAGACGCTTACGGCGCTATCCCTGATCTTCGCGGTATTTCTGACCAACCCATCGCCAATATGCGTGCTCGACGAAGTTGACGCTCCTCTGGATGATTCCAACGTTGATCGTTTCTGCCGGATGATGGAAAAAATGTCCGCCGATACGGATACGCGCTTCCTGTGCATCACGCACCACCCCGAAACGATGGCGCGCATGGACCGGCTGTTTGGTG